>JAPLEO010000127.1 GCA_026391125.1 Bacteroidota bacterium | reverse complement strand
CCATATAGGTATACAAGGGTAAATATCTTTGTTAATAGGAACATTAATTTTCTCTCTTGCCAGATATAAAATAACGGAAGTAAGAAAAATGGTTTCTTAAAAGGTATGGCTGGGATTTGAATTCGTGATAAAAAAGTTTCTGTACTATGTGATTGTAATGTTTTAAAATATAGCAATACAGCTCCAAGGAAAAATAAAATATTTGATATTACAATTATCAAAGCCTGTTGATATTGATGTGCTTTAATTGCCACAAATACAATCATCAATACGTAAGCAAGAACAGGTAGCGCAACTTCAAAATGTACAAAGCACATCCAAGCCCACACCTGTTTTTTAGGCAATCGATTTAAACAGGTGAGAAAGCTCAAACTCGGCTCCATCATGCGTTTGGTAATATAATTAATACACTTAATAGTATATAATCCCCAAATACAAATGATCATGAACAAAAATAAATGGCCGCTTAAAATGGCTTGAATTAACCCCAAATGAAACTCGATCAATTGTCCGCCTCTCACCACCCCAAATAAGGCAAAGAATATAAAAATAAAAAATCCGGCATTCAGTTTATAGAAATGATTGACCAAAACCGATTGTAATATTTTGGCAATTATTTTCATACTGTTTGTAAACTTGCTGTTTGATTTTGAACTTCGATGACAGAAGAAAATGGGATGCTATCTTGAAATGATTGGTGTGATGAAATGATAAATGAAATTCCCTCTTCTGTTCGCATTTTTTTGATCCAATCACAAACCAACGCCACAGCAGCCACATCAATAGTAATTAGTGGCTCATCTAATAAAATCCACTTCGGCTTTCCTACCAATGCCAATACGATACTTAATTTTTTAAGCATCCCACTCGAATAAGAACCTATGGTATTATTATATGCATGATAAATGTGTAAATCCTTTAACTGCTGTATACTTTCTGTTATCCCAGCAGCTTTTGTTGTACAATACAATTCCACTAAATCTTTCGCAGTTAGAAAAGAAGGGTATATCGGTTCGGCTTCTCCATAGTTCACAAATTGCAAAAAGTTGTTTCGATCTTTTTTAATAGAAATACCAACCAATAAAATATCACCATTAAATGGGTGCAAACCGGCTACCATTTTCATCATAGTGGTCTTACCAGAACCATTTTCGCCTTTTAACCAGTAAAGTCCATCATCGAGTTTCAATGAAGGAATTTGCAAAGCCAGATGCTTGCCATAATATTTTTCTGTTTGATCAAATTGCAGCATATGCTAAGTAAGCTTAAATATCTTTGCTTCTTACTAGATATGATTTTTTTATAATTTTATTAACCGCGAATAATGTTGCCAAAGAGAAATTAATGCAGCCTGTTCACTTTTAATTAGATATTTTAGACAAGATGAATAGCATACTTAACCGGAGAAAATTTTTACTGATCGCCTTTCTGGTTGAAACAATTTGTGTGACTTATGCCCTCAAACTAAAATTTCTTACAGGAGTTACTAGCATTGCATTTACAATTTCTGGTGGATCTTAGCAATGACCCTGATCTGCATCATCGGTTCTGCATTGCATTGGATGGAAGATGCCCCACTTGATTACCACGACGCCGATATGTTGCCCATTATCAAGATCATGAGTGAACGTTTCATTCATGGTGCATGGAGTCGTGTCTACGATGTGATCCCAGAAATTTGGGGTGGCATGCACCCGATCTATCTTCCAGCCATGTGGTTACCTTTTAGTATTCCCGTGTTTTTTGATGCTGATCCTAGATGGACCACCGTTGTGGCGCTTTTTATTCTTGCCGCTTTGTTTATTTGGCGCATTCAACCCCTACATAGAAAATCTGGACCAATATTCTTTGCGGCTTTCTTATTGATCTGGTGGATTTTAAACGCGCACAATTCTGGCCTTCTTATTTATACCGAAGAAGGCGTTGTGATCTTATTTTATAGTTTTCTTGCATTGGCGTTGATGAGTAATAATGGATGGTTAATCGGAATTGCCACATCGCTATGCGTGCTTAGTAGGTATTCCTTAGTTGGATGGATTCCGGCTATGTTGGTGTTTTATTTATACAAGAAAGACTTTAAAATTCTTTTGCGTATTTCCTCCATGGGGATTCTTTTTTTCCTAACACTTGTGCTCATCCCATTTGGTTGGAACACATTTTTAACACTCACAACACTCCCTTCAGAATATATCAGTTTCAGTGAAAGGGTTTGGAAAGATGCACCCGTTGTTTTCCATGAAAGTTTGGGGTTTGCTAAATTCTTCGGTCCAAAAAACATTGCGCTGCAACATCATTTACTCATTTATGCGGCACTCATTTTACCCACAACATTTATGGTTGTTTGTTTGACTTTTGCAAAAAAGTGGCATATTCAAAAAGACCATCTTCCCATTGCAACACTTAAGTTAACACTGGTGATTTTTTACACACTAGTAGATGTACCTTATCTCTACTTATTTTATACTGGATCTTTTTTGAGTTTGTTTTTGGTAACACATTTATTGGTGGCGGAGAAGCCCATATGGACCATCAAAAAAGCTATTTAGGATTCTTCAACTGGTTTACAACTTGAAGGATTTCCTCTAAATATATTCGATCATTACTCAATCGCGGAACCTTGTGTTGCCCGCCCAGCTTGCCTTTGCTGCGCAACCATTCATGAAACACGTGTTTATCCAGAGAATGCACTAAAGGCATAACCAACGCAATATCCTTATAGCGCTTCGCTTCGTAATCGCTATTCAACATTTTTAGTGCACAATCTAATTCATACGTAAACGCTTCAATATTTTCAGGAGCGTATTCAAACTCTATTAACCATTCATGAGCACCCTTGGTATCATCTCCAAAATAAACTGGCGCTGCTGTATAGTCGTTCACCACCAACCCGGTTTTTTCACAAGCCATCGCGATAGCTTTATCTGCATTGTCTGCAATCACTTCCTCACCAAATGCATTGATGTATTGTTTTAACCTGCCGCTTACTTTAATTTTAAATGGAAAAACAGAAACGAACTGAACAGTATCACCAACCAGGTATCTCCATAATCCACCATTCGTACTAATCACTAACGCATAGTTTTTCCCAATCTCCACATCGTTTAATCCAATCGTTAAAGGATTCTCTTTCCCATATTCTTCAACTGGCATGAACTCATAAAAAATGCCGTGGTTCAAAAACAGGATCATCCCTTCTTCGTTTGGATCATTTTGTGCAGCAAAAAATCCTTCGCTTGCATTATAAATGTCTAAGTAGGTAACTCCTGGTCCGATTAATTTTTTAAACTGCTCACGATACGGAGTAAAAGAAACACCGCCATGTCCGTATAATTCCAAATTAGGCCACACTTCTTTCAAGGTTGACTTACCCGTGATCTCTAAAATTCTTTTGATCAAAACCATGGTCCAGGTAGGAACCCCAGCAATAGAAGTCACATTCTCATCAATGGTCGACAAAGCCAATTGCTCGATCTTGCCTTCCCATTCATCCATCAAGGCAATGGATAATTCAGGAGTGCGAATCCATTGGCCCCAGAAGGGTGTGTTCTGTAGTAAAACAGCACTCAGATCGCCATATTGTATTTCATCATTGATTTTACTGATCTGATGACTTCCTCCAATCACCAAACTCTTACCAGTCAATAAATCGCTATCATTATTAATATTGTAATAAAGTGTAAGTACGTCCTTAGCTGCTTGAAAATGGCAGTCTTCCAAACTTTCTTGGGTAATGGGAATAAATTTACTCTTATCACTAGTGGTACCACTGCTTTTGGCAAACCATGTTACGGGGGTATTCCAAAGCAATTGATCTTCCCCTTCCATCAAGCGATTGATATAAGGTTTCAGGTCGTCATATTCGTGAATGGGAACCGCTTGTTTAAAATTTCGAATGGTGAAAATTTCTTTGAGTCCGTATTTTCTCCCAAACTCTGTGTATTGTCCGTGAGTGATCAGATCTTGCAACACTTCCCGCTGTGCAGCAATGGGCTCGTTCATCCATTCTTCTATTCGGCCATGACGCATTCGGGCCAGTCTTGATATTGCGGGACTGAGAATTTTCATACAGTTAGTAATGGAAAAATAAGCAATGGAATTGAAATAACCTTACTATTATTCGTCCGACAAAACGCCATTATCTGTTTCTAGCGCTGCGTCAGGGATATTTGCGCCATTGTCTTTGCCCATATCAATGATCCAATCTTTTCTTTTTAATTCAAAATTGGTGCCCAGATATAAACGACGAACTTTTTCATCTTCTGCTAATTCTTCGGCAGTGCCGTGGCGGAAGATCTTGCCTTCGATCAATAAATAGGCTCGGTCACAGATGGATAAGGTTTCGTTTACATTGTGGTCGGTGATGAGGATCCCGATGTTTTTATATTTTAATCTTGCTACCACACTTTGAATATCTTCTACAGCAATTGGATCAACACCTGCAAACGGCTCATCCAACAATATGAATTTCGGATCAACGGCCAATGCCCTAGCAATCTCTGTTCTTCTTCTCTCTCCACCACTCAAACTATCACCATTATTATCGCGTACATGGTGTAAATGAAACTCGTCTAACAGCGATTCTAATTTATATTGACGCTCTTGTTTGCTCAATTTGGTCATTTCCAAAACCGCCATGATATTATCGGCCACTGTCAATTTCCTAAACACACTGGCTTCCTGTGGTAAATAGCCAATCCCCATCTGCGCACGCTTATACATGGGCAGTTTAGTAATATTCAAATCGTTCAAAAACACATCCCCTTCATCAGGTTTGATCAAACCCACTACCATATAGAAGGTGGTGGTTTTGCCGGCACCGTTTGGTCCGAGAAGCCCCACAATCTCTCCCTGCTGTACATTCACACTCACATGGTTCACAACGGTTCTACCCTTGTAACTCTTGATCAGGTCCTTGGTATGGATGGTTAAATTCGTCATTGTATTTGTAAAAATAAGATAGTTGAAACGAAGATTAAACCCCCTCGGCTTTATATTTTGTTATTTTTGATTGTATGTTTGTAACCACTTATACGTATGAAAGTAATTGACCATATCACCAACGCTACCGACACATTACTGTCTTTTGAGGTTTTACCACCCCTAAAAGGTAAGACCATTGTTACATTATATGATCATTTGGATCCATTGATGGAATTTAAGCCGTCTTGGATCAACGTTACTTATCACCGCAGCGAAACCATGTTCAAGAAAAAAGCTGACGGAACTTTTGAAAAAGTAGAAGTTCGTAAACGCCCGGGTACTGTTGGTATTTGTGCGGCCATTATGAACCATTATAAAATAGATGCTGTGCCACATATTATTTGTGGCGGTTTTACCAAAAGAGAAACCGAAGATGCGTTGATTGATCTTGACTTTTTAGGAATCGATAATGTATTGGTATTAAGAGGTGATGCGGCAAAGAATGAAGCATCTTTTGAATCAGAACCCGGTGGCAACAATTTTGCGATCGACTTGCTTAAACAAGTGAGTAGCATGAACAATGGTGTCTACATTGATGAAGATATTAAAAGCGGCGGAAAAACAAATTTCTGCATGGGCGTTGCTGGCTATCCTGAAAAACATTTTGAAGCGCCAAACTTAGAAATTGATCTATTGAAGTTGAAAGAAAAAGTAGATGCTGGAGCTGAATATATTATGACACAAATGTTTTTCGACAATCAGAAATTTTTTGATTTCGTAAACGCTTGCAAAGCAATTGGCATCAATGTACCTATCATACCAGGTTTAAAACCTATCACTAATAAAAAACAATTATCGGTACTGCCTCGTATTTTTCACGTAGACATTCCAACCGATTTATCAAACGCCATCAACAAATGCAAAACCGACGCAGAATGCGAGCAGGTTGGTGCAGAATGGTTGGTACAACAGAGCAAAGAATTAAAACAATTTGGAGTTCCTGTATTGCATTACTACACCCTTGGTAAACCAAAAGTTATCAAAAGCGTAGTAGAAAAACTTTTCTAAGATTTAGGTTTCATTTTAGTAGCGATCAAATCATCAAACTGTTGTATGCTCAGCTGTTTGGCAATGATGCGTTTGTCTTTATCTAATAAGTAAAGTGTTGGTGTTTTAAATACATCGTACAACTGCTTGTAACTAGGCTGTCCGGCCTTTTCCTCTGCTGCTCTTGCGGCTTTGGTTTGATACACATGGTACCAGTTATGAAGACTTTTTTCTGTGATCAATTTTTTCCAAGCAACATTCTCATTTTCATAAATGTTCACAGCATAGATGGCTACACCTAGCGCTTGCCACTTAGCGCGATACATTGAATCTAAGCGAGGGACCTCCTCTTTACAATGACCGCAATTCGGATCCCAAAATATGACAACTGTAAATGGCGCTTTAATTCCATACAATGAAACGGTTTTGCCTGTCGTATCTGTTAGGTCTAGTGGTGCTGAGGGAAGTCCGAGTTGATTCGCCATCAAACTATATGCCCGATCCGTAATTGTTTTTTTCGATGCTGCATTTAATAATACAGTATCACCTTTAGCATAAAAATTTTCAAAGAGATAGAGGAAAACTTTGTCTTGCCCCATGAACTCCGGACTGATATATTTATTCGTAAACTTCGTCAGCAAATAAGGATAAATTTCCTTTCCCGGTTTTGCCGATAACAACATAAACTTCACTTCATCGATCAAAGAATCTGGTTCAGGTGAAACATAAAATTTAAAATAATCGTCGAGCTTTGATTCAAAAAAAGGTGTGCGTAATAAACGATCATCACTGAATACTACATCATCCCAAAAATGATCTTTTACAAAACGATAAGGATATAAAGAATCTGGTTTTCCTTTTACCATTCGTACTGGAGGTGCTGTTGGTCTTTTCATAGTGTTGAACAACATAGCCAACAAAGAATTCGGATGTTTTTTGATCAGGTCTTCGCGATAAGTTTGTAAATCTTTATCGCCCTGCATGATCAGGTTTTTGTATTTAGTACTATCAGCACTTGTTTTTGACTGATGGTAAGCTGCTTCCTGTTCTTGCATAATCTTACCGCGCTCAGAAGAAAAGGTCAGATAACTTTTAAAAAGATCATTGTCTTGTGAACCTGTAATTACAAACTTGTCTTTCTGCAATGTATCACCAACAATACTAAACTGCTGTTTGCTATCGATCAGTAATTCAAATTGGATGGTCATTTTGGGTGATACAATAAAATATACCCCACCCACTAATTTATTCCCCTTGAAAGCGCCCACACTTTTATCATTCAAATAAGCAGAATCTACCAAGGCCTTTCCTTTTCCATAATAGCTTCCAATATATACCCAGCAATTTTTGAGCGGTGTGAGTGTAATAGAGATCTGCTTTCCGGCCGGTGTTGTAGGCTTAACACTTGCAGCAGGTTTGGTTTGTGCCTGCGCCGTTTGAATCAATAGGATAAATACAAATAATTGGATGACACGCTTCATACGATCTTGAATTGGCTATAAAAATAGGAAAATTGACCACAGTATAGGCATATACCGAACTGTAGTTTACATTTGCACCCGTGAGAAAGCAAAAGCAACGCATCGTTTTAGAACAATTATTGGTGGAAGATTATGCCGCCGAAGGAAAATCCCTTGCCCGAATTGAAGGCAAAGTCATTTTTATTGAAGGCGCAGTTCCCGGTGACGTGGTGGACGTGCAATTATCAAAAAGTAAAAAAGATTGGGCCGAGGGTCATGTCGTAAAGATTCATACCTATTCCGAAAAAAGGGTAACCCCTTTCTGCAGTCATTTTGGTGTTTGCGGAGGCTGTCAGTGGCAAATGCTACCATATGATCAGCAATTATTCTACAAACAAAAACAGGTTACCGATAATTTAACCCGTATTGGCAAAGTGGCGCTTCCTCCCATCCAAACCATTATTGGTGCAGATCAAACCGAAGGCTATCGCAACAAGATCGAATACACATTTGGTTCTAAGATCTTTATTCCTTCTAATGTATTTAGAAAAATGAAGGAAGAAGGGGTATCAATGGACGATGTGCCCGGTGGAGCTGGCTTTCACGTTCGCGGATTTTTTGATAAAGTGGTTGAGATCGACACTTGTTATTTACAAGAAGAGCCAACGAATCTAATTAGAAAAGCAGTTGCAGCTTATGCACTAGAACGCAACCTTCCATTTTATGATGTGCGCAAACACCAGGGTTGGCTACGCAATATGTTCATTCGGAACAGTACCATCGGAGAGCTCATGGTAAATGTAGTTTTCGGATATGAAGACGAAAACAATCGCAAAGCCCTGTTGAATCAGCTCTTGCAGCAGTTTCCGCAAATCACTACTTTATTATATACCATCAATACCAAACACAACGATAGTTTATACGATCTGTTTCCTCAAGTGTATAGTGGTAATGGATTTATTATTGAAAAGCTGGAAGACTTCTCTTTCAAGATCAGTCCGAAATCATTCTTCCAAACCAATACCCGTCAGGCCGAAAAATTGTACCAGGTTACCCGCGACTTTGCAGAACTAAATGGCTCCCAAGTTGTTTATGACTTGTATTGTGGGACTGGAAGCATCGGAATTTTCGTGAGTAAGCAAGCAAAAAAGCTGATTGGTGTAGAAGTGGTGGCTGAGGCAATTGAAGATGCGAAAGAAAATGCAGCATTAAATAATTTAAAACAGAGCCATTTTTTTGCTGGTGATGTAATAGATATATGCAATGATGCGTTCTTTGAAGAACATGGTAAGCCCGACGTGATCATTACCGATCCTCCGAGGGCGGGGATGCACGAAAAACTGATCAAGAAATTATTAGAAATCGCTGCACCTACGATTGTTTATGTAAGCTGTAATCCGGCAACACAGGCAAGAGATCTGTCGTTGTTAGATGAAAAATATACCGTAGAGAAAATACAACCTGTTGATATGTTTCCACATACCTTGCATATTGAGAATGTGGTTCAATTAAAACTTAGAAATGACTGAATTTAGACCCAGTAGATTTGAAATTTTACCGACCGTTGTAAAAAATTTGTTGATCATCAACGGACTTTTTTTCCTTGCACAAAACACTATTGGCGGGCCTAATGCGGATTTTTCTTTTGAAAATGTATTTGCCTTGCATGCATGGCAAAGTCCATTATTTAAGCCATGGCAATTAATTACCCATATGTTTTTGCATGGCGATTTCGGACATATTTTCGGAAATATGCTCGCACTATATATGTTTGGTGCGGTGCTGGAAAATCTCTGGGGACCCAAGCGTTTTCTTACTTTCTTTATTATATGCGGACTCGGTGCTGCGCTCATGCACTTGCTCTTTTTGAGTTACGAATTAGTGCCGATGATGAAGGACTATTCTGCGATTTTGGTGGAACGTTCATCAAACAGCGGACAAACATCTGCGCTCTTCAATTTTGGGATGAAGCATCCTCATGCATTTGAACAAAACCCTGAATTGGTGAACCTGGTTGCAAACAATCCAAATAATGTAGAGGCCTCATCTGCTTTATACCAATATGTAGCCAGCTACTATGAAGCCAATATAAATACTGCAACCTTGGGAGCTAGTGGTGCTGTGTTTGGAATCCTTGCTGCTTTTGTCTACTTGTTTCCTAATACCTATATCTATTTATATTTCTTGGTTCCTATTAAAGCGAAGTGGTTAGGTATTGGTTATTTTACCTGGGAACTTTTCTTTGCTATTCGTAATTCAGCAGGTGATAATATTGCGCGTTGGGCGCACGTGGGTGGTGCCATTGTGGGACTGATCATTGTAATGACTTGGAACAAAAAGAACAAGAAAAATTTTTATTAATTGAATTGATTGCTGATATAACAACTTTATGTTTGAAAGAAACACAAAATCAAATCGCGGCATTTTACTTGGGCAGGATAATAATGCGCTAGTATACCTTGTTGCAATTAATTTATTGATGTTTGTGATGCTCACTTTCATAAAGATCATTTACTATCTCTCAGAAATTCCTATCGAGTTTTTCTATAAACAGGTGTTTGACTGGTTTACACTTCCTGCAAATGCCGAAACTTTTTTAACCAAGCCTTGGGTGCTATTTACTTATATGTTTACCCACCCTACTATCTGGGGTGTGATCAGTAGCTTACTTTGGTTATGGGGCTTCGGATACATATTACAAGACTTAACTGGCAACAACAAATTGATCCCCATTTATCTGTATGGCGGCGTAGTAGGTGGACTTGCATTTATGCTTACGGTTAATTTGTTTCCTGTTTTAGCGAATCATCTTAATTCAATAGAACCCTTGACTGGCGCAGGCGCTGCAGTAATGGCTGTTGCAGTAGCAACTACCACATTGGCTCCTGATTATAGAATTTTTCCTTTGATCAACGGGGGAATTCCTCTATGGGTTTTGCTAGTGATTTTTGTAGCAATTGATTTTGCATCAATGGCTGGAAGTACCGCAGGAATAGCGGCTTCTCATTTATCTGGAGGCGCTATTGGTTTCTTTTATATTCGTCAGATTCGCAGGGGGAAAGATTGGGGGGCTTGGATGAATCGATTTATCGACTGGCTGAATGACCTGTTTAGTCCCGATAAAAAACATGCAGTGGCTGACACAAAAGACTCCCTATTTCCATCATCTTTGGGTAATAAAAAAAATAAGGCTTCTGATATTACACAACAAAAAATTGATAGTATTTTAGATAAGATTAATCAACAAGGTTATCAGTTTTTAACCGATGAAGAAAAATCTTTTTTAAAACGGGCTAGCAAAGAAGATCTATTATGACAGTATTTAAAAAAATAGTTCTGACACTTGGCATAATTGGAAGTATCCTCTATTTTTTTACTTGCCTAACACCCTATATTAATCCCTCTCACGGTTACTTTTTTACTTTCGCTGGTTTGTTTTTTCCGATAGGTTTATGCATCATGTTTTTCTGGTGTGTGATTAGTTTCTTTTTTTATAGAAAATATTCCTGGATCTTTTTTCTTTTATTGTTTGCTGGATATAAAAACATTTTTTCGGTTGTAGGTTTTCACCCGGGCAATCAATTCTCACAAACCAAAGCGAAGAATGATATACGTATCCTCTCGTGGAATGTTAATAATTTTTTATCAGGAGAAGGTGTAGTTGATTATACAAAAGTCAAGCAGTTGCTCGACTTCATTCAAAACTCAAATGCCGATATTCTTTGTTTCCAGGACTACTCTTCATATCCCAATAAGGTAGTAGATGCCACAACTGAAAGGGTCAAACAAATCACTGGTTTGTCTTATAGTTATTTTAGCGAAGCCGATGCCAACTATGGTGTGATCATTTTTTCTAGATGGCCCATTCTGAAACAAACAACTATTCCTTACAAAAACATTAATTCAGAAGAAGCTTTGCAATGGGTAGATATTCAAACCCCAACAAAAGTATTACGCGTTTATAATACCCACCTGAGTTCAATGAATGTGCACGTTGATGTAATGGATAAAGACAATATTAGTCACATGAAATTTATCAATTACGATACCGCCATTTTAATGCGTAAAGACAAATTAGGAAGGATGGCTTATTTCGACAAGCTACATGTAAAACAAGGAGAGTTGGTTAAGAAATCGCTTGATAGTTGTACTATACCATTTATTTTTACAGCCGACATGAATGCTGTACCATCAAGTTATGTTTACCACGATATTCGTAAAGGGCTAAATGATGCATTTATAGAAAAAGGATGGGGCTTTGGTAGAACTTATGATAGCCTATCTCCTACATTAAGGATTGACGTTTTATTTACAAGTCCTTCTATCAAAACAACCCAATACGCATCTCCTCGCCTACATTTATCAGACCATCTTCCGATTATCACAGATATTCAGTTCAAACCCTGATTTTTATTTAAATTTAGCGCATGGCAAAAAGCATGTTGCGTAGGGCTTTCAAATCATTCAGCTTAAGTATCACTATTTTTTTGTGTGTGCTTTTTCTGATAGCCTGTCTTTCTCCTTATATCAACCCTGCTAATTGGTGGTTCTTTGCTTTTACTGGATTAATAGTTCCTTACTTAATCTTACTCTTATTTTTTGCGACAATATTCTGGCTAATTGCACGACCTGTTTTTGTTTGGATCCCTCTTGTTTGTTTAGCTTTTGGATGGCAACAAGTTGAAGTGTCTTTTGCATGGCACGCGGGATCTGGTTTTACCAAAAAGAAAAATGCGCAAAATTTTCGCATCGTTGATTGGAACGTAAGAAGTTTTAATGGACTTAGTAATAATGCAGATTCAAAAAGATTGGTACGAAATGAGATCGCAGATATTCTTATGAAAATACAGGCTGATATAGTTTGCCTGCAGGAATTTAATAGTAGTACCGAAAGAGAAAACGCTGATAATATTTCTTTATTTACGAAAGCGTTTCCATACTATTATTTTTCAAGAGACTATCTACGTAATGCTGGAAGATACCAATCAGGTAGCATCATTTTTTCTAAATATCCGATCATCGATTCAGGAAAGACAAAGTTCCCTGTGGCTGAAAGCATCATCTTTGCCGACATACTAAAAGGCGATGATACTTTTCGCGTATTCAATACCCACCTACAATCCTTTAAATTTAAAAAAGAGGATTATGCCGATATCGAAAAAATAAAAGATCAAGATGAAACAACTATGTCAGCTTCAAAAAACATCTTTAAAAAAATGAAAATGGCATTTACTAGGAGGGGGTTACAATCAGATATTGTAAGAAACCAACGAGACCTAAGTCCATATCCAGCCATTATTGCAGGAGACTTTAATGATGTACCCAGTTCCTATACTTATTTTAATATCAGGGGAAATTGGCAGGATTGCTTTTTGAAAAAAGACTTTGGAATTGGCAGAACCTATCTATCGTTGGCTCCTACATTGCGCATTGATTATATTCTAGCAGATAATCGTTTCAGCGTAAAACAGTTTGATATGGTTGATGAAGACCTGAGCGACCATATGATGTTGGTATCAGATCTACGCCTCAATAAATAATTCAAAACCGGTGTTCTGTCTAAACGGCTTTATTTTCTTATCTTGCAGGCCATGTATTTGAGTATTAAACATACCCTTTGTTGTTGTAGCTGCTGTTAATTCGGCCAATTGGCCCTATATGTGGCATCCAAATCTTTTCACAATCTCACCAATACGATAACATGTCTTTGAAAGTTTATAATTCCCTTAGCAGACAAAAAGAAATATTTACACCCATCAATGCGCCTTATGTGGGGATGTATGTATGCGGACCAACAGTAAGCGGCGAAAGCCATCTTGGTCATGCCCGTCCATTTATTACATTCGATGTGATCTATCGCTACCTCATGTACCTTGGGTATAAAGTGCGCTATGTTCGAAACATCACCGATGCTGGTCACTTCGAAGAAGAAGGTCGTGAAGCAGAAGATAAGATTAGTAAAAAAGCGGTTCTAGAAAAACTCGAACCCATGGAGTTGGTACAGAAATATACCAACCTCTATCATTGGGCAATGAGTCGATTCAATAATTTACCACCAAGCATCGAACCAACTGCAACCGGACATATTGTTGAGCAGATCGAAATGATCAAAAAGATCATCGAGGATGGTTATGCTTATGAAGCGAATGGTTCAGTTTATTTTGATGTAGCAAAATACAATACCGATTTTTCTAAAGTTGGCAAACCTTATGGAATGTTAAGCGGAAGAAATTTAGAAGATCAATTAGATACAACTCGCGAACTAGATAACCAAGATGAAAAGCGAGACAAGAACGATTTTGCACTTTGGAAATCTGCACCTCCTGAACACATCATGCGCTGGAACAGCCCATGGGGAGAGGGTTTCCCGGGATGGCATATCGAGTGCTCTGCGATGAGTTCAAAATATTTGGGTGAGGAATTTGATATTCATGGTGGGGGTATGGACTTACAATTTCCACACCACGAATGTGAAATTGCACAAAGCACCGTTTGCAATCACAAAACTCCTGCGCGTTATTGGTTGCACAATAATATGATCACTATCCAGGGTAAGAAAATGGGTAAGAGCTATAATAATGTGATCAAACTAACTGAATTATTCAGTGGTGATAGTCCCATTTTAGAACAACCTTATTCACCAATGACCATACGTTTCTTTATTCTGCAAAGTCATTATAGAGGAACACTCGATTTCAGCAACGAAGCATTGCAAGCTTCTGAAAAGGCACTGAAACGATTATGGGATTCTTATGAATGGTATAGCAAGCAAACTATTGATGCAACAACTACTGCAACAGATAATGCATTGGATGAGAAAGTAAAAAAATTATTGGCAGAGTTTGACGAATTCATGGACGATGATTTCAGCACGGCTAAAGTATTAGCAAATATGTTTGATTTATCATCGGTCATTAACTCTATCAAAGACAAACATATTGTAGCTGATGCAATCAGCGGACCTACCGCAACACTTTTACAAAAACAATTGAAAACGTATCTCGAAGATGTGTTTGGATTAGTTGGAGAAAGAGTAGCAGATAATGGTCAGTTAGATGGCGTACTTCAATTACTCATCAATATCCGTAAAGACGCAAAGGGCAGAAAGGACTTTATGACAAGCGACAAGATCAGGAATGAATTGGCGGCTTTAGGTGTTCAATTGAAAGATGAAAAAGACGGCGGAACCAGTTATTCTGTGAATTAATGATCACAATCATCCTCGTGTGCATGGTTGTGGATTCTACAATAGCTGAAATTGAGTAAATGTGCGGAAACGATACAAACTACCGCTGGCCATAGCAACCAATTCTGCCATTGATGCCAGATCACTTTGGCTAATAATAATAAGATTCCGATAGTAAACACCATCATTGGCACAAAGCTGTGGTGGTGTTTGTGTTTTCCATGGCGCAATGCAAGCGTGCCTACTATGAAAGCAATGCCAACCATGATGTACTCAAAGTACAGATTGTCGATAATATTGATGCCGAATATGGGCAAACTGCTCAGAAATAAGGGCAATAAAGCACAATGTATGGCACAGGCCAAGGATGTTGCGATACCTACAAAGTCTAAGTTTACCTTCATATTCGTTGAAAAGAGATGCAAAAGTAGTTCAAATGCAACAATGTTGCAAAATAATAAAGCAGATTGAGAAAAGCTCCTGCCCCCTAACTTTGCAGCAATTATTGTACTATGGCAAAGAAATTATTCGGTTATCTTCTCTTCTTTTTGGTGCTACTAGTGGGATTCTATTTCTTCTTGTTTCGTGGAAATGATGAGTGGAGAACCAAATTATCTACGATCAGCTATGTAAAACCATTCCAATTTAAAACCCAGGATAACCAACTTTTTACCGAAAAGGATATGTTAGGGAAAGTCTGTGTGGTGGAATATTTCTTTACCAATTGCAAGGGTATTTGTCCGAAAATGAATGCCAACATGAAAACGATCGCTGAAACATTTAAGGATGAGCCAGATTTTCTGATCCTTTCTCATACCTGCGATCCCGACCGCGATACAGTGGCAAGAATGAAGGTTTATTCCGATTCTCTCAAAGCAGATAATAAAAAATGGATCTTTTTAACTGGTCGTAAAGACAGTTTATATAGTCAGGCACGTAGTTCCTATTTATTGGATGATCCAAAAAATAATGTGGAGAAAATTGAGGACCAATTCATACATACCCAGTTCTTTGCATTGGTTGATAGAGACGGAAAGGTTCGTGGTCAGGTATATGACGGATTGAAGGCAGATGAATTAGAAAAACTAAAAGTTGATATCCGAAAACTCTTAAAAGAAAAAGCCGGGAAAGGTAATTTTGTAAATAGTATTTTTGGCAATAATCCCTAATCGCACTGCTAATGCATCCAAGGATCGTAGATACCCTCAAAAGAAATCAGCTGAGCATCACTGATAGCCGGAAAAAAATTCTGGAAATGTTTCTTCAGCGCAAAGGTGCGTTGGCGCATGCTGATATAGAACAACAGAGTGGGGAAGAGTTCGATAGGGTTACGATTTATAGAACGCTGCAGACCTTCGTAGAAAAGGGGATCATTCATACCATTCCTTCTGCCGACAATTCTGTTCGATATGCATTATGCAAAGACGATTGCAGCGAAGGGCATCATCACGATAACCATGTTCACTTTATGTGCGACCATTGTGGAACTACTTATTGTTTAGATCATGTGACTGTACCCGCGGTTGTTCTGCCGTCTGGATTTAAAGTAACTCAGGTTGATGTAGTTGCAAGTGGAACTTGCATGAAATGTCAATAGCGATTCTCATTATCTTAGCGGACTGTATATTCCATTTAATAAATAACCCTTCATGATTTTAGTAACCGGCGCTACTGGTTTAGTTGGATCACACCTTATCAAAGCACTGGTTGCTCAAGGTAAATCTGTGAGGGCATTGTATCGTTCTGAAATCCCTTCTATTCCAGAAGCTTCCTCTATAGAATGGTTTAAAGCAGATATCCTTGACATTGTAGCACTAGAAGAAGCAATGCAGGGTGTTCAACAGGTTTATCATTGTGCAGCTATTGTTTCTTTCACAGCAAAAAATAAAAAAGCACTTCATCATACTAATATAGAAGGCACAGCCAATATTGTGAACGCCTGCCTGAATGCTGGCGTTGAAAAACTACTATTTGTAAGCTCTGCTGCTGCTCTTGGAAGAATTAGAGAAGACCAAGCCATTAACGAAACCATGAACTGGTCTGAAGAAACCAGCAATAGCGAATACGGTAAAAGCAAATACTTCGCAGAACTAGAGGTTTGGCGTGGTATGGGCGAGGGTTTAAATGTAGTTGTTGTAAACCCAGTAATCATATTAGGAGATACTGATTGGACAAAAGGATCAACTGCCATTTTCAAATCTGCTTACGACGAATTTCCTTGGTATACAGAAGGAAGCAGTGGCTTTGTAGATGTCTTAGATGTTGTTGATGCAATGATGCTTTTAATGGATAGTAAAATCAGCGATCAACGATTTATTTTGAGTGGTGCCAACCTGCCTTATCGCGATATTTTCACATTGATTGCAAACGCCTTTCATAAAAAACCTCCTCACAAAAAAGTAACTCCACTCTTAGCTGAAATTGTATGGAGGCTGGAGGGAATCAAAGGAAGAATAACCGGAAAGAGTCCGCTATTAACCAAAGAAACATCAAGAACCGCAAGGGCTAGCGTTACATTTGATAATAGTAAATTATTAAAAACGGTTCCTGCATTTAACTACCGCCCCATCCCCGTTTCAATCGAACGCATCTGTTCTGAGTTAAAAAAACGATATAACTTGTAATAGCACTCACGCCTAACAAGATGAAATATTTAATAGTATTATTAACACTCGCCACCTTGGCTTCATGCAGTACGGCATTGCATCAAACAGTAGCGCCTGCTTATTCTAACAGCGTAGTGGTCAATGATATCCAGCAAACAGTTTTACTAGGTAATTGTGCTCCTCAAATGTTACAGATCGAGCCATTTAAAAGTTGGTACATCCCAAACTATAACATTTATCAAGTGGATAGTAGCGAACTCGCAGCTATTTCAAAAGCATTCAAAAAGAAAAGGATCGAAATATTTGCAGGAACCTGGTGTGGAGGATCTAAGTCCGATCTACCAAAAATGTTGAAGATCTTAAAGGCCGCAAACGTAGATAGCAGTCAAATACAACTGATCTTTTTGAACAATACTGCTGCACAGTATAAACAAAGTCCAGGACACGAAGAAACTGGAAAAAACATTGTTCGTACACCTACCTATATTATCTATCAAGGATCAAAAGAAATGGGTAGGATCATCGACAGCCCCATTGAATCTTTCGAAAAAGATCTTTTAAAAATATTAAGAACGGAACCTTATCAGCCTCATTTCTATGATTTGAAATTGTAAATTGTTTCTTTTACGAATTATGAATCCTAAAACATATTGTTAGCTAAGCATAAAGATGCAAAAGACCATTAGAATTGGAACAAGAGAAAGTCAGTTAGCCATTTGGCAAGCAACCGAAGTTAAAAGACTACTCGCGTTAAGCGGTCATGCATCAGAACTCGTGTACATTAAAAGTGAAGGTGACATTGATTTAGTGACCCCGCTTTATGAAATGGGTGTAGAAGGAATTTTTACCAGAAGCTTAGACGCTGCTTTATTAAATAACAGGATCGACCTTGCGGTTCATAGTATGAAAGATGTTCCAATTGTATTGCCAATTGGACTACAACAGGCTGCAGTTTTAGAAAGGGCCTCAGAAAAAGATATTCTGGTTTATAAAAATGATATTGATTTTTTAAAAGATACCAATTCAGTTGCTATCATCGCCACAAGTAGCATTCGAAGGAAAGCACAATGGCTAAATCGATTCCCGAATCATATCATCGAAAATATTCGTGGTAACGTAAATACAAGGTTGCAAAAATTGCAAGAGCAAAAATGGGATGCAGCAATTTTTGCAGCAGCAGGTTTGGAACGAATAGGATTAAGACCAGAAAAATCTATCGATCTTGATTGGATGTTACCTGCTCCAGCACAAGGTGCGATCATGGTTATTGCTAGGAGCACAGATCAATTTGCCATAAACGCAACAAGCAATATCAATCATGATGAAACAGCAACTTGTACCAAAATTGAAAGAGACTTCTTAAGAACCTTACTCGGTGGATGTTCTACACCCATCAGTGCATTTGCTGAAATAAAAAAAGATCAATTGTTTTTTAATGGGAACATGCTTTCTATTGATGGAACAGAAAAAGTTGCCATCGAATTGGTAGAACCTATTGACTCTCTTACACAAGAATTTGGTATCAAAGCAGCAATGCAATTATTAGAAAATGGCGGAAATGAGATCGCCGAAAAAATTAGAAACGCTGCAAAATAGAATTCAAATATTATCAACCAGACCCATCGATCCTACTCAGATTAAAACTGCGAATGATCTTGGTATTGATATCGACTGCATCTCTTTTATAGAAACAACAGCAATTGAAAGCAAAGACATTCTTAGCAAAATCAAAGAAGTACTTTCTAACAAAGCGACCGTTGTTTTTACCAGCATGAATGCTATTGATGCGGTTGTAAGTCAACTATCAAATTCAAAACCAGATTGGGCTGTATACTGCATGGGGGTAACCTCTAATCAATTGATCAAACAAAATTTTAGAGAGGACGCAGTAGTTGGCACAGCTACAAATTCCGCAGAATTAGCAGAATTGATCATAGCAGAAAAAAGATCAAACCAGATCTACTTTTTTTGTGGTGATCAAAGAAGAGATGAATTGCCTTCGATTCTTAAAAACAATGGTATACTTGTGAAAGAAATTGAGGTGTATCATACAAAAGAAATAAAGCATACCATTAGCAAAGATTATGATGGTATTTTATTTTTTAGTCCGAGTGCAGTAATCAGTTTTTTTAATTCAAACAGTTTACCCGAACAATCTGTTGCTTTTGCAATTGGCAAAACAACAGCGTCTACTTTAATTTCAAGAACTAACAACAAAGTAGTGGTAGCAGAACTACCCGGTAAAGACAAACTAGTTAAAAAAATGATGGATCACTTTCAGAACCATTAAAAAAAACGGCCCACTTAAAATATTGTACTATGTACTTACAAAGAAGAAACAGAATTTTAAGACAATCACCTGCCATTAGAGCAATGGTAAGAGAAACGATCTTGTCGCCAAACGATTTTATAGTTCCACTATTTATTGTAGAAGGAGAAAATGTAATTTCAGAAATCAGTTCCATGCCCGGATATTATCGTCGTTCAATCGATCAAACTGTCAAAGAGGTAAAAGAGCTTTGGGCGATGGGCTTAAAATCTGTGTTGCTATTTATTAAGTGTGACGACAAATTGAAAGACAATAAAGGCACTGAAGCACTCAATCCAAATGGATTAATGCAACGTAGTATTCGAGCTATTAAAAACGCAGTTCCTGAAATGTTGATCATGACAGATGTTGCGTTGGACCCTTTTTCTAGTTACGGTCATGATGGAATAGTTGAAAACAATGAGATCCTAAATGATGCAACGGTGGAAGTATTGGCTGCAATGAGCGTGAGCCATGCAAGTGCTGGTGCAGATTTTGTTGCACCCAGTGATATGATGGATGGGAGGATTGGGGCGATTCGTCAGGCTTTGGAAGAAAACAATTATAGCAAAACAGGCATTATGAGCTATAGTGCTAAATACGCTTCTTGCTTTTACGGTCCGTTTAGAGATGCATTAGATAGCGCACCTGGATTTGGCGACAAAAAAACCTATCAAATGGATCCGGCTAATCGGATAGAAGCAATCAGAGAAACCATCATGGATATAGAAGAAGGTGCTGATATTGTGATGATCAAACCCGCTCTTTCTTATTTAGACATCATTCGTGAGATTAAAAACGCAGTGGATGTTCCTGTTAGCGCTTATAATATCAGCGGGGAATATGCGATGATCAAAGCGGCCGCAAAAATGGGCTGGATTGAAGAAGATAAAGCCATTTTAGAAACCCTGGTTTCCATCAAAAGAGCAGGTGCAGATTTGATCGCTACCTATTTCGCAAAAGATGCAGTTAGACTAATAGGATAACTATTCCATTACTTTTTTCCAAAGCTCAGGGATACGCTTGATCCATACCAATTCCCTTCTTTTAAGGGAAGCGTCTTCTGCTGGATAGCCAAAATAGGTTTTACCACCCGCTAAGGAAGAAGGAACACCGCTTTGTGCTAAAACAACGGCATTGGCGCCAATGGTGAGTGTTTTACTCACGCCAACCTGCCCCCAAAGTGTAACTCCATCTTCAATAATGGTTCCACCTGCGATCCCAACCTGTGCAGCAAACAAACAATTTTTTCCTATAGTAGTATCATGACCAATGTGCACCATATTATCCATCTTGGTTCCGAAACCAATTCTTGTTTCTGCAGTTACGCCACGATCGATGGTACATCCTGCACCAATTTCTACATTGTCTTCGATCACTACATTGCCACAACTTTGCATACGCTTAAACCAACTTTCGCGATTCTTTTTTGTGTTATAATAAAATGCATCACTACCAATTACGCTACCCGCTTGGATCACTACATTGTCACCAATGATCGTTCCATCCAATAAACTTACGTTCGGATAAATCACAGAATTTTTTCCAATCACAACATCTTTTCCAACAAAAACATTTGGCATGATGATGCTTCCTTCACCAATAATTAAATTATCACTAATAGATTTTTCTGCTGCAACAAATGGTTTGAAGTGGTTAACTATTTTTAAATAAGATTCAAAAGGTTCTGCAACAATCAAAATGGTTTTTCCTTCTGGAACTGCAACCTCTTTTGTGTTAATAATGATGAAACTTGCTTCGCTGTTCAAACAAGTATCGTAGTACTTTGGGTGATCAACAAAAACAAGATCTCCCTTCATTACTTTGTGTATTTCGTTAATGCCGCTTATCTGCGCACTGCGATTACCCGATATTTCGGCGCCTATCAAATCAGCCATCCATTCAACAGAAACAGGAGCAGGAAACTTCATAACAGTGTTTTTTGTGAAAATCAAAGGTAATGGCTACTGCAAAGCAGAAATTTTTTTTCGCATAAAATGACTGATTCTCGCAAAGAATTTAAGGTTTCCTTGATGATTCGATATTTGATCTCTTCAACAAATTCAAATTTTTAAATTTGTTGAAACCCTTTGTTTGCTATAGTTTCAGCGTGTTGCATTTTTTATATTACTGTTTTCACTTTCTAAAATAGCTGGTTTTAATGCGAATAAACGCGTCTGAAAAGGGGCTGGAATTCACAACCTGCTTGAAAATGTTAATAAAAATGTTCAAAAATATTTTTGCATTAGATAAAAGGTTTTTTAATATTGTGTAAGGAAAGTCAATTTCCTGGTACTTACTAACCCATCCATATACAAAGTCTCGCTTCTGCGGGACTTTTGTTTTTTATGAATTACTACTTCCAACTATACAAACCTTATCAAGTACTTTCTCAATTTTCACCCGAAGAAGGCAAGCAAACATTAGCCGATTTTTTTGATGTGCCGAAAGACGTTTATCCTGTTGGAAGATTAGATTTTGATAGTGAAGGTTTGCTTTTGCTTACGAACGACAAACAATTAAATCATCGTTTACTGCATCCAAAATTTTCACATCAACGTAGTTATTGGGTACAGGTTGATGGTGCCATCAATGAGAAAGCAATTCATGATCTTTCAAATGGTGTTGACATTAACCTCGATGGAAAAATCTATCGTACGAAAAATGCAATTGCAAAAATATTTGAAACAGATCCGATCGTTCCTGATAGAAATCCACCCATTAGATTTAGAAAAGAAATTCCTGCACCTTGGATCCAACTGATTTTAACGGAAGGAAAAAATAGACAGGTTAGAAAGATGACTGCAAAAGTTGGATTCCCCACTTTGCGTTTAATTAGAAATAGTATCGAAGGCATTCGATTAGATAATTTGCAACCCGGTGAAATGATCACATTAACCGAACAGGAAATCTATCAAAAACTCTTTCATTGAAAATAGGGTCGCGATGCTTTATTTGGCCAACCCTTGTCAACCTGCCCAACATGCGTTAATTTTACCCGCTCTAAGCAATTAATATTATGAGTTTATCCCACTTGTCTGAACAAGAATTGATCCGTCGCGAAAAAATGGCGAAAATGCAAGAAGCTGGAATCGATCCGTTTCCTGCACCATTGTACCCCGTTTCTCACTATTCTACCGATATCAAAGAAAATTATACAGAAGAAACCAAAGAACAGTTTGCCCAAGTTTGTGTAGCAGGCCGTATTATGAGTATCAACGATAAGGGTAAGGTATTGTTCATCAAGATCCAGGATAGCAAGGGCATTATTCAGCTCTATGTGAAGAGAGACGATGTTTGTCCGGATGAAGACAAGACCCTTTGGGATATCGTTATTAAAACCGGACTCGACCTCGGCGATATCATCGGCGTTACTGGTTATGGCTTTATCACCAAAACTGGTGAAACCTCGATCCATGCCCAAACCCTTACTCTTTTAACCAAATCACTTAAACCACTTCCTGTGGTGAAACGCGATGAGGAAGGAAATGTGTTTGATGCAGTAACCGACCCTGAGTTTCGTTATCGTCAACGTTATGCCGACCTGATCATCAACCCTGATGTAAAAGATACTTTCGTCAAAAGAACTAAATTGGTGAATACCATCCGCGAATTCCTGAATGCACAAGGAGCACTGGAAGTCGATACACCCGTGTTGCAAAGCATTCCTGGTGGTGCTGCTGCCCGTCCGTTTATTTCGCACCACAATGCTTTAGACATCCCATTATACTTGCGTATTGCCAATGAATTATACCTAAAGCGCTTGATCGTGGGCGGTTTTGATTGGGTATATGAGTTCAGTAGAAATTTTCGTAATGAAGGAA
Source organism: Bacteroidota bacterium (assembly GCA_026391125.1). Classification (GTDB taxonomy): domain Bacteria; phylum Bacteroidota; class Bacteroidia; order Chitinophagales; family Chitinophagaceae; genus Sediminibacterium. Next base: position 8,473 of record JAPLEO010000127.1, on the reverse strand, counting down.
TGGACCGCACACACAATCCAGAATTCACTGTATTGGAGTGGTACACTGCTTACAAAGATTATTTCTGGATGATGGAAACAACTGAGCAATTATTCGAGAAAATTGCATTGAGTTTACACGGAACAACAGATGTAGTATTAGGTGATAAGATCATCAATTTTAAAGCTCCATACAGACGCATCAGCATTCTAGATGCCATCAAAGAGAACACTGGTATTGATGTGAGTGGCATGGATGAAGCTGGATTGAGAGATGTTTGTAAACAATTGAATATCTCTGTACCCAATAATATTGGTAAGGGTAAATTGATCGATGAGCTCTTCGGCGAAACAAGCGAGCATACCTATATACAACCTACTTTCATTATTGATTATCCGGTTGAGATGAGTCCGCTTACAAAAAAACACAGAAGTAAACCAGGTTTAGTAGAACGATTCGAACTAATGGTAAATGGTAAAGAAATTGCCAACGCCTATTCAGAGTTGAACGACCCGATTGATCAACGCGAGCGTTTTGAAGAGCAAGCTAAATTGATGGAAAGGGGCGACGATGAGGCAATGTTCATCGATTACGATTTCTTAAGGGCCTTAGAATATGGCATGCCGCCAACTTCTGGAATCGGAATTGGTATCGATCGTTTGTGTATGATGATGACCAATCAGGTATCAATTCAGGATGTTTTATTATTCCCGCAAATGCGTCCAGAAAACAATGGGTCAGACGCACAACACGAAACAACAGAAGCTTAACAATTTCTATGGCTTTGCTATTGACATAGTAGTTTTTTATGAATACATTTGGTAACCCCCTGTTAGTCAACTATCAGGGGTTTTTTTTATTTAAAACTAACTATATGTTCAAAATCGCATCACTCACTCTATGCTTGTTTACATTGATCTGCTCTGTAAACAGTCAGACTACTAAACCTGCCACCAGTAGTCCGCAGTATGTTACGCAAGTGGAGGGCATCAAAGAATACAAACTGAATAATGGTTTGCGCATTCTTTTATTGCCCGATAATTCTCAAAATAACCTCGTGGTTAATATTGTATATCTCGTGGGCTCTCGTCACGAAGGATATGGAGAAAGTGGTATGGCACACTTGTTAGAACACATGATGTTCAAGACTTCAAAGCGTTATAAAGAAATCAAAAAAGCAATCGCCGATAAAGGCGCTGAAGCAAACGGAACTACTTGGTATGATAGAACCAACTATTATGAAGTAATGCCAGCAAGTGATGATAATTTGAAATGGGCATTGGATATGGAGTCTGATCGAATGGTGAACTGTCAGGTTTTAAAAGAAGAATTAAAAACTGAATTCAGTGTTGTAAGAAATGAATTTGAGTCAGGTGAAAACGACCCAAGTAGTGTACTGTTAGAAAGGATTGTTTCAAGTGGCTACTTATGGCATAACTATGGTAAATCAACCATCGGTAGTAAAGAAGATATTGAAAGAGTGCCAGTAGATAACCTACGCGCATTCTATAAAAAATATTATCAACCAGACAATGCCGTATTGATGGTTGCAGGGAAATTCGATGAAGCTAAAGCGTTGGCATATATTCAACAATTCTATAGCAACATTCCGAAACCAACAAGAGTTTTACAACCAACTTACACAGTTGAGCCAGTGCAAGATGGTGAGCGTTATGTGGAGTTAAAAAGAGTGGGAGATATTCAATACTTAGGTATGATGTATCACACACCTGCCTATTCAGATAAAGCTTATGCAGCTAACCAAGCGCTCTTAAATATTTTAACCAATAATCCATCTGGTATCTTGTACAAGGCGCTGGTAGAAAAAAAATTAGCAACAAATGTTGATCAACAATTATTAGAATTACAAGATCCTGGATTTACCTATTTCCAAGCTGATGTACCGAAGGAAAAAAGTATTGATTCTGCGAAAGCGGTTTTCCTTTCAACACTTGATAATCTTGGTGCTACTACAATCACTACTGAAGAATTAGAAAGAGCAAAAAATGCTTTGATCAAAAGAAACGAGAACGTTACCAATAACACCATCGGACTTTGTATTACACTTACAGAGGCAATTGGCGCTGGTGATTGGAGATTGTTTTTTATCAATCGTGATCGTATAGAAAAACTAAGTATCGCTGATGTGCAGTCGTTTGCTAAAACCTACTATAAGCCATCAAACAGAACATGGGGAATGTTTATTCCAGACAAAAACCCTGATCGTGTTAAGGTTGCTGATGTTGGTGATATCAATGCAATTGTAAAAGATTATAAAGGCAAAGAAATAAAAAAGCAAACAGAGACTTTCGAAACAAGTATTGTCAATATCAAAAAGAATGCGCAATATAAAAATTTGTCGAATGGCTTTAAATATGTGCTTCTAAAGAAACCAGCTAAAGGCGAAAAGATCATTGGAAACTTTAAGCTCCGGGTTGGTAATGAAAAGAGTCTTGACAATAAAGACATGATCATTAGTATAACAGCTTCAATGTTACGCAATGGTACTAAGACTTTGAGCAAAAAGCAATTAAACGATTCTCTTGATAAAATAAAATCACAAATAAATATTTCAGGAGGTGGTCAGGTAGTATACATTAGTATCAATACAGACAAGCCGCATTTTAGCGCTTGTATGAATTTGGTAAAAGAAATCATTAGTAATCCATCGTTTGATCAAAATGAATTGGATAAATTAATTGCACAAAGCAAAGCGTCGCTGGATGCAAACAGAAACGATCCACAATATCGAGCATCAATTCTTGCATCACAAAAATCAGAACACTACCCTAAGGGAAGTATCTATCACACCATGGATGCAGATGAAGAAACTGCAGCCTTGAATCAATTAAAAAAATCTGATCTAGAAGCATTCTACAATAGTCACTATGGTGCTAATAATGGTACTGGAGCTTTAGTAGGAGACTTTGTATCAGAGGAAGCTGAAAAAGCAATCAGTACTGTTTTCCAATCATGGGTTTCAAAAACAAATTATGTTAGAATTCCTCGTCAGCATTTTGAAGTTGTAGGAAGTGATGAAACTATTCTTACACCAGATAAGGCAAATGCAATGGCATTGGGTTTCATGAATATTCCAATGAATGATGCTGATGCAGATTTTCCGGCACTAACCATGGCTGATGAATTGTTAGGTGGTGGCGCATTTCTTTCTTCAAGGATTCCAAAACGTTTGAGAGAAAGTGAAGGAATGAGTTACGGTGCGGGTTCTTTCTTTCAAGCATCTAGTGTAGATAAATCGGCACAATGGGGTGTTTATGCCATCTTTAATCCGATCTATAAAAACCGTTTAGACAGTGCGCTGAAACAAGAAATTGCAAAAGCAATCGACAAAGGATTTACAGAAGATGAATTAAAGAAATCAACCGATAGCTGGTTACAAGGCCGCAAGATCTCATTGGGTGTAGACGGACAATTAGCCAATCTATTAGAAATCTATCTCAACATCAATCGGGATCTTACTTGGTATACCGATATGGAAAAGAAAGTTACCTCTCTAAAATTAGCAGAAGTAAATCAAGCCCTAGTAAAATACATCGATCCTAAAAAATTGATCCTAGTTTACGGCGGAGACTTCAACAAAAAATAAGTCATACTAATTCTAAAATAAAAGAGGCCGACCTGATTAGGGTCGGCCTCTTTTTTGCATAAAGCTTCACATAGATGTTGGGCTCCCCAGCTTGAAAGCTGGGGTTATCGTATCCTCTTTCAAGTTCTTCCTCCACTTTTCACTTTTATCTTTTATCTTTTATCTTCTTCTTCTAGTCTCTATAATTCAAAGCCGGCTTCCTATCTCCAAGCAGCGCTTTATACTTATAATCACCCACAGAAATTTTGAATTCATCTTTTGCTTTTTGAATAAGTGCTGGATTGTTATACAAATCAATTGCCATCAGTGCCATCGTTTTCGCAGCAACCATCATTCCCTTTGTTCCAATTTCGGTTCCTCCACAAGCAACGGCTTGCCAACTATGTGCAGGGGTTCCAGGGATCCAGGTAGCAACGCTTATACCTACCGTTGGAACTGCATAACTCACATCGCCAACATCGGTAGATCCTTGTCCGCCTTGCTTATCTGTTGTTTTTTTCAAGGGCTCAACACTGGCGGCTTTTTCAATGGCCGGGGCTTTGAATGTGAAACTCGATTGTAGCTTTTTACCAAATGCAATTTCGTCGGCGGTATAAGTAACGCCGCCCACTTTTTCAAAATTCACTTGCATTGCTTCACCTAAAGTTTGATTGATCAAAAGATCGTGCGTGCCACCGATGATCTCATAGTCCATTGTTGTTTCAGTTCCAAGCGCTGCGCCCTTCGCAGTTTTTATCAAGCGTTCAAAAATTGAAACCACTTGTTCTCTTTGCGGATGACGCACATAATAAAATACTTCAGAATAATCTGGAACCACATTTGGGGCCTTTCCGCCGTTAGTAATTACATAATGAATTCTGGTTTCTTGAGGAATATGCTCGCGCATCATGTTGGCCATATAGTCCATCGATTCCACTGCATCTAAAGCAGAGCGTCCTCTTTCTGGCGACATAGAAGCGTGTGCCGACAAACCATGAAAGCGAAATTTTGCAGAAGTATTTGCCAATGCACTGATCATGGTTACATCATTAACGTCGCTTGGATGCCAGTGAACTGCCACATCCACATCATTGAATAAACCAGCTCTCACCATATATACTTTACCGCTTCCACCTTCTTCAGCTGGGCAACCAAATACTTTGATGGTGCCTGTGAATTTTTTTGATTCGATCAGTTTTTTAATTTCTATACCCGCAGCAACAGAAGCTGTTCCAAACAAATGGTGACCGCAACCATGACCCGCATCTTTTCCTGTGATGATTGATTTTTCGGGAACTGCATTTTGCGCTAATCCTGGTAGTGCATCATATTCAGCTAAGATTCCAATGACTGGTTTCCCACTACCATACGTTGCTACAAATGCAGTTGGGATTTCCGCAACCCCAGCTTCTACTGTAAAGCCTGCGTCTTTTAATGTTTGTTGTAAGAGTGTAGAGCTTTTAGTTTCCTTATAACCTACTTCTGCATAATTCCAAATTTGCTGCGCTACATTTTTGTAAGTATCATACCCAGCTTGAATATCTTGAATGGCTTGCGTTTTTAAAACGTCTACCGGATTCGAAGTTGCTGTTTTTGTTTTTGTTTTTTGTGCAAATAATAATCCTGTTGCAAGGCATAAGGCACTTGCAGTAACAATCTTTTTGATACTCATAAATTGAAATGGTTTAAACGAATAGGTCGGTATACAAATGTGCTCCAGGAACAACAGAATATTTTTCTAAGTCTGTAATTCCTTCACCAGCTAAAACTTCTTCATCAATAAAAGTATGACCAGTACACTGCGATGCGTTTTTCTTTAAAATAAAATATACTGCATCAGCAATGATCTCGGGCGTTCTACTCATTTTAGCTAAAGTTTCTCCACCCAATAAATTTCTTACTGCAGCTGTATCAATCGTTGTTCTTGGCCATAAAGCATTTGATGCAATGCCAGCACCCTTAAACTCTGCAGCCCAACCCAATGTCAACATGCTCATATTGAATTTGGTGATGGTATATGCAATATGCCCACCCATCCATTTAGGATCTAAATTCACTGGTGGAGACAAGGTAATGATATGTGGATTTTTTCCTTTGCGTAGGTATGGCAAACAATGTTTTACAACCAGAAATGTTCCTCGCACATTGATGCTTTGCATGAGGTCGAAACGCTTTGATTCGGTTTGTTCGGTACCTGTTAGCTGAATAGCAGATGCGTTGTTGATCACAACATCAATACCACCAAATTTTTCAACGGCAAGCTGCACCATGTTTTGGATCTGCTCCTCATTTCTAATATCTACTTGTACTGCTAAGGCCTTTCCACCAGCGGCTTCTACTTCCGCTGCTGCAGAATAAATAGTACCACCAAGTCTTGGATCTTCATCCACGCTTTTCGCGGCTATTACAATATTTGCACCTTCTTTGGCTAAACGAATGGCCATGGCTTTGCCGATTCCTCTGCTTGCGCCAGTAATTAAAATGGTTCTGTTGTTAAATGGCATGATCGATCTGTTTGACCTTAAATTTCAGTAAAACAATCTTACCAACCTAAGAAATCTTTGATAACCTTTTCGGTTTCTGCACAAGCTTTACTCAAATCATCGTTCACGATAGAGGTAGTAAAACGATGGTTAAACGAGATCTCATAGCTGGCTTTATTGATCCTAGTGGCCAAACTTTCTGGGGTTTCGGTGCCCCTGCTTTCTAATCTTTTTTTCAGCTCTTCAACCGATGGGGGTTCTATAAAAATGGATAAACAATTGTCTCCAAATTGTTGCTGCACGTGAATTGCACCCTTCACATCAATATCTAACATAGGAACTTTACCAGTAACCCAAATTCGATCCAGTTCAGATCTCAGTGTTCCATAATATTTTCCCTCATAGACCATCTCCCATTCCAAAAAAGCATCTTCGTTGATCTTTTGCTTGAAGGTTTCTTCGCTCAAAAAATAATAATCAACCCCATCTTTTTCTGAACCCCTTGGGTTTCTTGTAGCAGCTGAAATTGAAAAGGAAAGTGCTGGATATTTATTGATCAGGTAATGCGTAATCGTAGATTTTCCTGCGCCAGAAGGTGCTGTAATAATGATGATCTTATTTTGTGTATTGATCATGGTTCTGGTTTCGTGCAAAGAAACAATTTATCTAATTATCAAGATTGGAAATTTAATTATTATGCTCCATCGGTAATTGAATAGTCGCAGAAACCCTATCCACGGTAACTTGTTGAAGCGTCAAAGAAGGATGTGAGGGATAAAACAATTTGAGACGCTTGTTTAAGTTTGTAATACCAATACCCTGTCTTCCTTTGTCTTCGTTCACGGTGATGGTTCCACTGTTGGTAACCATAATATATACAAGTTCACCCATTTTTTTAACCTCAACTACTATCGCACCTCCTTTCACTAATTTACTGATGCCGTGTTTAATGGCGTTTTCTGCAAGGGTTAAAAGAATACTGGGAGGAACCGTTACATCAAATAGTTCTGGTTCAATATCCACGCAATATTCTAACCTTTCTTCAAACCTGATTTTTTCAAGAGCCAAATAATCTTTTACGATCTCTGCTTCCTGTTGTAGTGAAATAAACCTTTGTTTCTCATAATTCAAAGTATGCCTTAATAACTGCGAGAGTAATGTAGTTGCTGTTCTTGCCTGCTCGCCATCAGTAATAATCAAGGAGCGAATACTGTTGAGTGCATTGAATAAAAAATGGGGGTTTAACTGCAACCGCAAAATTTCTAGTTGTGCGGTCTGTAGTTCAAGCGCAGTATGCAATTGCCGAAGATCGGCTTTCGATTTAAAGTAAAGGAATTTAGAAATATGGTACATCAATAACCATACTGCTAAATAACGACTCCAGTTAATGACATTCATGAAAAAGTTCAAATTGAAAAAATTCAATTTTACTTTATGGTTAATGAAATGAAACAAAAAGGTTCCCGTTAAAGGAATAAGGAGTGACAGCGCTACCCAACTAACGTGCATCCAAAAAAACTGGACCAAATAAGTATGAGCACTAAAGTTAGATTGATTAATAATGTGTCGATAAAAGTGCGTGTATAACATCGCAATTACCGTAAGCACCATTAAAGAAATGAAATCGGGGACCGTGAAAAAGCCTAGCCCAATATAATTGATCAGCTCATAGAACAACATTGCTAGCCAACCACAGGCCTGAAAGATCCAGTAGAGTTTTTTACGGCCAACCTTGTCAATTCTAAAATATTTGTTCATGATACAAGTGCAGCCTAATTGGCTTTTACAAATTTGCCAATAATTCTATATATCAAAAGATTCTTTATTTGGAAGCCTGTTTATAAGGATAAAAGCGCTGATTCAAGGATTGATCGCTTGTCTAGACCCTTTCTTCTTCCAGTTTTTTACTGTTCCTACCAACAGCATAGTAGGGTTTCAGTGATTCATAAATTTTTTCAAAATGGTGGTCTCCAGAAACTGCACCATTTTTAGCGTTTTGAAAATAAGACCTTGTTTGTTTCAAAATTTCATGTCCAACCAACAAGCGAGCATCTTCTAAATTTCTTTTAACAGCTTCCACTTCCACCAACAATTCACTATACTGTTCGTAGAGTTGCATATAGCTATTACAAGATTGGATATCTACAAAACTTGGGGCGGTACTAGGACTCCTTTTCATTAAGTTAATGGCCTTAAAGGCAAAGTCCTTTCTTTTTAAATGTAATTTGAAAAGGCTTCTACGTTCTGAGGGAGCTAGTTTTACTTTGTCTGGGATAATGCTTTTTACTGCAGCGAGGTGTTGCTTAATAGCAAGCAACTCGGAGCCAATAAAGCTTCGGAAGGTGGCCATGGATGGGGTTTTTATCAAAACGTCGAAATAAATAGAAAATTGCTTATTATTTTCAATATTTTGCTGTTTTGAATG
>JAPLEO010000091.1 GCA_026391125.1 Bacteroidota bacterium | reverse complement strand
TCGTGGACCCAAACTTTTGCCGCCAGCTTCCTTCAGATTCCAATTCGCATTGGACACCCTTGCTCTTGGCTAATACTTCCCACTGCATAGGCGTATTCGGGACTTTCACCCTAGAGTGCGTACACATGCTTGGCGCACAACTAAAAACCCTTGGCGCTGCCAAGGGTTTTGTTTTGAAAGGTAGAGTTGTTGGCGCTAATCTCTTAACGTACTAACTAACCCTCCTCTCTTCACTTTTATCTCTTATCTTTTATCTTTGTTCTAGCATCTTCTCGGCGTTCTCCGCCATCTGCAACGCTTCAATAAAGTCTTCAATTTCGCCGTTGATCACCGCGTCAAGATTGTAAGAAGTTAATCCAATACGATGGTCTGTAACCCTTCCCTGTGGCCAGTTGTAGGTTCTGATCTTCGCACTTCTATCTCCAGTACTTACCAAGGTTTTACGCTGACGAGAAATTTCATCTTCTTGCTTGCGCACTTGTTCTTCGTATAATTTGGTACGCAACATCGTCATCGCTTTTTCACGGTTGCCGAGCTGTGAACGTTCGGTCTGACAAACTACCACCACACCTGTTGGAATATGCGTTAAGAATACTTTTGTTTCTACTTTGTTGACGTTTTGTCCGCCCGCACCACCACTTCGCGCTGTTTCCATTTTCACATCACTATCCTTCAATTCAAAATCCACTTCTTCTGCTTCTGGCATCACAGCCACAGTTGCAGCAGAAGTATGTACACGACCTTGTGTTTCTGTATTGGGTACGCGTTGCACACGATGTACACCACTTTCAAATTTCAAAGTACCATATACATCATCACCAGTAACTTCTACGATCACTTCCTTGAATCCACCCACAGTTCCTTCACTCTCTGTAACAATATTGGTCTTCCAACCTTTTTTAGCGCAGTAACGCAAATACATGCCCAACAAATCGCCGGCAAATAAACTGGCTTCGTCGCCACCTGTTCCCGCACGAATTTCTAGGATCGCATTTTTATCATCCTGCGGATCTTTAGGGATCAATAATTTGGTAAGCGCTTTCTCTAATTCGTCTTTCTTCACTTCTAACTCCGGCATTTCCATTTTGGCTAATTCGCGCATGTCATCATCCGAACCATTCAGACTCTCTTTCGCAAAATCATAATCAGCCAGCACACGTTTATAAGTCTCGTAAGGCACTACGATCTTCTCCAAAGATTTGTACTCCTTGCTATAAGCACCGTACTCTTTTTGGTTATTGATGATCTCAGGATTGGTAAGTGCTATACCCACTTGCTCAAACCTGGCTTTGATCGCATCCAATTTATCTAACATGAGTTCTTAAAATTTTAAGTCTGCGAAGGTAAGCTTTTAGGGCCGACCAGCCTCAAAAAACTGCCCAAAACCAGGGATGGATCGGGCAAAAACAATCTGAAAACCTTCTTGAGATTCATCGATTTGGTTCAAAATTTCAGTTAATTTCATGGGATACTAATTGGTTATGAGAAAAATGTTTCAATTGCTGTTCTGCTTGAGCAGCTTAGCCCCCCTTTCCCTATTGGCGCAAGATGCTGATTTGATCATTAAAAATGGTAAGGTCTTAGATGGTACTGGCAATTCTTGGTTCTATGCCGATGTGGCTGTAAAAAATGGCAAGATCCTGAAAATCGGAAACCTTAGCAATTGGCATGCAACAAAAACCATTGATGCAGCCGGACTAATCGTAGCACCCGGATTCATAGACGTACATACCCATATCGAGGGCGATGAAAAAAAGAATCCGATCGCTAGCAATTTTATTTATGATGGTGTTACCAGTGTGGTTACAGGTAACTGTGGATTGAGTGAAGTGAATCTTGGAAAGTATTTTGCCATGATCGATAGTTTAAAATTATCGATCAATGTAGCAGCGCTGGTTGGACATAACGATATACGTAAAGCAGTTATGGGCTCTGCCAACCGCGACCCATCTGAAGAAGAAATGCAAAAAATGGAAGCCATTGTAAAAAAAGCAATGGAAGATGGTGCAGTGGGACTTTCAACAGGACTCATCTATATCCCCGGTACTTATTCTAAAACAATCGAGATTGTACGTTTAGCAAAAGTTGCTGCTGCATATCATGGCGTATATGCAAGTCATATGCGCGATGAAGGTGATAGCGTTACTTATGCCATTGAAGAAGCATTGCATATTGGTCGTGAAGCAAAAATGCCAGTAGAGATCTCACACTTTAAATTGAGTGGTCAGCAAAACTGGGGACGAAGTAAAGAAACAGTACCCATGATCATTGCGGCAAGAAAAGAAGGACTAGATGTTACGATTGATCAATATCCTTATACTGCAAGTAGTACATCTTTGAGTACCCTTTTGCCTGATTGGGTATTAGCAGACGGACAAGACTCAATCAAAGCTCGCCTCGCTCGACCAGCTGTTCGAAAAGAAGTAGTGGCTTATATGATCAAGAAATTGCAGAGAAGAAAACTCAAGAATTTTAGTTACCCAGTGGTGGCTTCTTATAAACCTGACACCACTTATAACGGAAAAAGTATTGAACAAGTTAATTTAATGAGGGGTAAAAAACATAAGGCTACTGAAGAAGCAGAGACCATTATACAAATGATGGAGCAAGGCGGCGCCGGAATGGTGTTTCATGGCATGAGCGATCAAGATGTAAAAAATATTATGCAGTACCCTTTCAATATGTTTGCAAGCGATGCAAGTATTCGAGTGTATGGATCGGGCAATCCACATCCACGTGGTTATGGCACCAATGCAAGAGTTTTGGGAAAATATGTGCGCGAAGAAAAAGTGATCTCATTAGAAGAAGCGATTCGTAGAATGACGTCTTTACCTGCACAGAAATTTCAATTAAAAGATCGTGGATTATTACGAGATGGTTTTGCAGCAGATATTGTTGTATTCGATCCTGCTACTGTTACTGATAATTCAACTTATGATAAACCACACCAATATTCATCTGGATTCAAATATGTATTGGTGAATGGAATAGTAACCGTAGAAGATTCTAAACATACTGGCGCAAGAGCAGGTACCACCCTAAAATTGAATTAGCATGTGGCGTAAATTATTCATCAGCATTATTTGTTTTAGTTTTTTTCAGTTCTCTTTTGCACAAAGCATGGGTACTGAAAAGATCAAAGCGCTTGTAGATACTATTACAGCGAATAAATCATTCAATGGCGTGATCTTATATGCAGAAGAAGGAAAGACTGTGTATGAAAAAGCAATTGGTTATCGAACATACGCTGATAAAAAGGGGCTGAAGAAAACAGACGTCTTTGAACTCGCATCGGTGAGTAAACAATTCTGTGCACTCGTGATCATGCAATTAAAAGAAAAAGGTTTATTGCAGTACGATGATCTCGTAGAAAAATATCTCGACATCCCTTACAAAGGAATTACCATCCGTAATTTATTGACCCATACAAGTGGACTGCCCGATTATCAACAGATCATGGATCAGAATTGGGACAAAACTAAAGTGGCTAATAACAATGATATCATTGCCTACTTAAACAAATTTCATCCGCCAATCCTATTTTCCCCTGGAGAAAAATATACCTATAGCAACACAGGATACGTGTTACTTGCCAGTATTGCAGAGAAAGCTTGTGGCAGAGATTTTATTGAGTATTGTAACGCTGAAATATTTCAAAAGCTAGGCATGAAGCATACTGCCATCAGAACACTGGAAGAAAAAGCAGCAGTGAAAAATTTTGCAATCGGTCATATGTATGCCAGTGAAAACAGAGGCTATGTTCGCGCTGATTCTTTTCCTTCTTCCAACTATACCATTTGGTTGGGCAATAGAAAAGGTCCGGGTAGAATTAGCAGCACCGCTCAAGACCTATTAAAATGGGATAATGCCATTCGCAATTATCACCTGGTTTCAAAAGAAACCATGCAGGAAGCATACCAACCCATGAAATTAAATAATGGGAAATATTCAAACTATGGATTTGGTTTAGAATTGGTATTTAAAAACAATGCCCTACACCTGGTATGGCATAATGGCGATAACCCTGGTTATAAAACACTCATCCTACGCGACTTCACTTACAATCAAACACTCATTCTTTTAACCAATAACGATGCTCTTGAAATGAACGCCTTGATTGGTGCTTGTGCAAGAATCATCGACAAAGAACCTCTCAAAAATTAATAGACTCATCATGTTAAAGAAATTATTACTAATTGCCCTGTTCCCTATTGCTGCACACGCACAAGACTATAAAAAAATTCATCAGAAAGCGATCTTTGTTGATTCGCACAACGATATCTTAACGGCCTGCATTGAAAAAAATGTGCGCATGGACGATAACCTGAAAGGAAAAACACAAAGTGATCTTGGCCGTTTTAAAGAAGCAGGGGTTGATGTACAGATCTTTTCTGTATGGTGCGATGGTGATATGAAAAATCCTTATCAATTCGCAAACCGCGAAATGGATACATTGGATGCAGTGATCAGTCGCAACCCAGATAAAATTGCACTCACTAGAAATTCAGCAGAATTAAAAAAGGCTTTAAAGCAACACAAACTAGCTGCGATGTTTGGTGTAGAAGGTGGACACATGATTGAATCTGATCTAACCAAATTGGATAATATTTATAAACGTGGTGCTCGCTATATGACGCTTACCTGGAACAATTCAAATCCTTGGGCCACATCAGCAATGGATGAAACTTTGAAGAAAGACAGCTTGTCTAAAGCCCATAAGGGTTTAACTGATTTTGGTAAACAAGTTATCAAGCGTATGAACGAACTAGGAATGATGGTAGATCTTTCACACGTTGGGGAACAAACTTTCTGGGATGCGATCAACACCACGACTAAACCGGTAATGGTTTCACATAGCAATGCTTATACACTTTGTCCTGCTTTCAGAAACTTAAAAGACGATCAAATCAAAGCCGTTGCTAAAAATGGTGGTGTGATTGATTTGAATTTTTATTCTGGATTTATCGATAGCACATTCAAAAAGAAAGAAGCAGATTTTATGTTACACCATTCCAAAGAATTGGCAGATTTAATAAAAGGGGGCACCGTTAAAGAATATGCATTGTCTGTTCTTACTTTAAAATATGCTGATGAAGTACAGGCATCTCGTCCTCCTTTAGCTGCATTACTTGCGCATTTAGATTACATCGTACAATTAGCTGGTGTAGACCACGTTGGAATTGGTTCTGATTTTGATGGCATCACTTCTTCTCCTAGAGAATTAGATGATGTTACCAATTACGAATTAATTACAAAGGCCTTACTTGAAAAAGGTTATAGCAAGAAAGACATTAATAAGATTCTTGGAGGGAACGTATTGCGTGTTTTAAAAGCAAATGAAAACTAGAAACCAACCACCCCGATCTTCGCTAAACCGCTCGATCTCCCCTCCTATCAGCAAGCGGCAGGAGGGGAAATTTTGGAAAGTTTTAAAATGATTTTTTATGAAATACATCCATAAATTATTTTTTGTAATTATTTTATGTTGCCTGATGCAGCAAATGGTTGCTGGGCAGCCATTTGGCTCTTCTGAAATTGCGAAGTGGAAAGAAGAAGCGAAAAGAGTTACGATCATTCGCGATAATTGGGGAATTCCACATGTATATGGAAAGTCCGATGCAGATGCGGTGTTTGGATTATTGTATGCGCAGTGTGAAGACGATTTCAAACGCGTTGAAATGAATTATGTGGAGAAGCTGGGAAGATTAGCAGAGGTAAAGGGTGAATCAGAATTATACAATGATCTACTCATTCGTATGATCATTGATACGACTGAAGCAAAAAAAGATTTTGCTGCTGCACCTGAATGGCTAAAGAAATTAATGCATGCTTATGCTGATGGCATTAACTATTATCTCTATACGCATCCCCAAACAAAGCCAGCACTATTGCAACGCTTTGAACCTTGGTTTCCACTTCTATGGACCGATGGAAGTATTGGTGCGATTGATATTGCAGATGTTACCGTTACTGATTTAAAGAATTTTTATTCTAACGATCCTGGTACTGCTGTTGCTAAATTAGATAAGCAAGATTATGATCCGTTACCAGGTGGCTCAAATGGTTTTGCATTTGCTCCTTCTAAAACGGTATCTGGAAATGCGATTCTATATATCAATCCGCATACCACTTATTATTTCAGACCTGAAGTGTCTGTTGAAAGCGAAGAAGGTTTGCACGCTTATGGTGCTGTTACCTGGGGACAGTTTTTTATATACCAAGGTTTCAATGAACACCTAGGATGGATGCACACTTCTAGTTATAGCGATGTGGCAGATAGTTATATTGAAAAAGTAAAAAAAGTAGACGGTAGTTTGCAATATGAGTACGATGGTAAATTGCTTCCTGTCAAAGAAAAAAAAATCACGATCAGTTATTTCGCAGCTAGAGCCTTAGCATCAAAAACATTCACTACTTATTATACCCATCATGGTCCGGTGATGGCAAAGAAAAATGGGAAATGGATCTCTGTACGCGCAAATAATCGCGATATGAAGGGACTTATCCAATCATGGGATAGAACAAAAGCCAAAACATTCGAGGAGTATAAAAAAACACAAGCGCTCTTAGCCAATACGTCAAACAATACAGTGTATGCAGATGACAAAGGAAACATAGCTTATTGGCATGGCAACTTTATGCCAAAGCGAGATCCGAGTTACAATTGGGCATTGCCTGTAGATGGAACCATTACTGCAACCGAATGGCATGGCTTACACAAATTAGAAGAACTGATTCATGTAAAAAATCCAACAACTGGATGGATTCAAAATTGTAATAGTTCACCCTATACAGTTTCTGGAACTAGTAGTCCGAATAAAAACGATTTCCCAAAATACATGGCTCCCAATGGAGATAATTTTAGAGGGATCAATGCCGTTCAAATTTTAAAAAACAATGGTGCATTTACTATTGATAAAGTAATAGCTACTGCTTACAATAAGCATTTGCCTGCATTTGATTTTTTAGTTCCCGCTTTGCTAAAAGCATATAAAGAAAATAAAACGGATGCAGCATATACTGCACTCGCTGAACCGATGCAACTATTGGCAGATTGGGATCACGATGTTTCAGAAACATCAATTGCCACAACGCTAGCTATTGAATGGGCGCAAAAATTATGGCCGCTAATTTTAAAAGGAATGGATGAAGATGATGAATCAGATCAAGTAGAAAAAACTATCCACTTTGCAGATAAAGCGGATGCAAAAATTTTATTGCAACCAATGCTAGTCGTACTTTCTGATCTCAATAAAAAGTTTGGCAACTGGAAACAACCTTGGGGTGAGATCAATCGCTTCCAAAGACTAACTGGTAATATCACAGAAGTATTTGACGACAGTAAACCAAGTCTGCCTGCAGGCCTTGCTGCATCTACCTGGGGATGTCTTCCTTCTTTTACAAGTAAGTCATTCAACGGCACGAACCGCAGATATGGTTATAATGGCAATAGTTTTATTTGTGCAGTTGAATTCGGTAAAAAAGTAAAAGCAAAATCATTACTAGCCGGAGGTGAAAGCGGAGATCCAACATCGAAGCATTTTACAGATCAAGCAGAGATGTACACGAAAGGTCAGTTTAAGGAAGTACTATTTTATAAGGAGGATGTACTCAAACACGTTGAGAAAAATTATCATCCAGGAGAAGAAAAAGAAGTGAAGAGATAAAAGATAAAAGTGAAGAGAGGAGGAAAAAGAAGTGAAGAGATAAAAGATAAAAGTGAAGAGAGGAGGAAAAAGAAGTGAAGAGTCTTCTAAAGACGATAAACCCGGGACTGTTTTATAAACTGTGTAAGTGAGGGATAAGTTGGGGTGCACCCCAACTTATCCCTCACTTTTTTTTAACTTTAAAACACAGTTTAGATTATGGACAAAGAACAAATGCTCTCAGACGCTTTTTTAAAGCAATTTA
>JAPLEO010000131.1 GCA_026391125.1 Bacteroidota bacterium | reverse complement strand
CATGAGCATTTGCATCGATTTGCTTTGTCAATTCTTAGGTCGAAGGAGGATGCAGAAGAAGTAGTTTCCGACTTTTTCATTTCGGTTTGGCAAAAAAGAGCCAGCCTTTTAGAAATTGAAAATATTAAGCTTTACTTTTTTGTTTCTATCAAAAATATTTCCATTAATAAGCTCCGCCAAAAGAAAAGAGCAACAACTAGTTTTAATGAAGATTACCTAGTTCAATTCAAAAGCCCTTTTTTTAATCCATCTGAATTATTACTTTCAAAGGAGGCGGTTGAAAAAATTTTGGGGGCAATCAATGATCTGCCGCCAAAGTGCAAGCTCATTTTCCGATTAATTAAAGAAGATAACTTAAAATATGCCGAAGTAGCAGAGTTGTTGAATATCTCCGTAAAGACAGTAGAATCCCAAATGGCAATTGCTTTAAAGAAAATTGGGGAGTCGTATAACTTTAAGATTCAATTCCCAGAATTGCACAGCATTCTTACCGGAAAAAAATAATTCAAATTCTTTTAGGGGTTTTTCTAGAATTTGGTGTTCTTGATTGTAACGAAGCTGCTATATGTCTCAAGACAGATTATATATATTGGTTGCCAAAATCTTATGCAAGGAAGCCACTCCTGCAGAAATTGCTGATTTTCAGTTACTTATATCTGAAAATCAGGAATCGAAAGAGCAATTCAACAATTTAAAGGAATTATGGAGCACCCAGCCTTCTGATTCAAATTCCTCAGAAGCAATCGAAGAAGCCTATTTACTTCATGCCACAAAATTGCGGGATTTGAGTCCCGATTTTGCTGAATTATCCTACGTTGAGCGAGAACAGGAAGCAGAAGATTTTCTTTTATATCCAACCAAAGCCCCTTGGTATCAGAGATGGCAATCCGTTGCTGCCATATTGGTGTTTTTGATGCTCTCTGTTGTTAGCTACCATTTCTATGGGAATAAAAAATTGGATAATTCAGTTAGTTTGAGTCAGTTTAATGAGATTAAAGTATCTCTAGGCACAAAAACAAAAGTTCAATTACCTGATGGTTCAAAGGTTTGGGTAAATTCTGATAGTAAGCTTTCCTATCCCGAAGCTTTTAAGGGTCTTACCCGTGAAATTTATTTGGAAGGAGAAGCCTATTTTGATGTAATTAAAGACAGCAAGCATCCTTTTATTGTGCATACTTCTGGTATTGATATTAGGGTATTGGGTACTGCTTTTAATGTAAAGGCATATAAGGCAGAATCTACCATTGAAGCTACATTGGTTCATGGTTTAATTGAAGTTACAAAAACAGAACACCCCAACGAATCAAAGATCATATTGCATCCCCACGAAAAACTAATTTTTGATAAACTTGCAAAAGGAGAGAGTGTTATTAAACATCCTGTAGCTTCTACTGAAAAACTTGCTGCGAAATATAGTTTACCTAGTCCTGCCATTATTATTTCTCCTATATCAAAAAATATTGCAGACTCAGCTATCAAAGAAACCTCTTGGATCTATAATCGTTTAACTTTTGAAGACGAAAGATTTGAGGATCTAGCTATAAAGATTGAACGTTGGTTCAATGTGCATATTACTATTTCAAACGAAAAAATTAAATCATATAGAACAACTGGATCATTCGAAAACGAAACGATTGATGAGGCATTAAAAGAATTACAATACCTCGTACCGTTTAATTATCAGTTGAATGGAAGAGAAGTAATGATTACTAAGAATTAGATGTCAGCTTGCTGATAAAAGATAAAAAGGGAAATGCTGGACACATTTCCCTAAGATGGTCAAAAAAAAGGAATCCCAGATAGCTAATAACATCAAGGATTTCGCTATTTATTTAACGCCAAAACCAAAATTATGCAAAAAAGCGTACTTCGAGACCATAAAAAGTGGTCAAAGAGGCTTCAAAAAACACTGCTTATTATGAAGCTAGCAATTTTTATCCTTTTATTTACTGTTTTTCAGGTTAGTGCTGGTACAACATCAGGACAAAGCATTAGCCTTTCGATGAACAATGCCGACATTAAAAACGTGCTAAAAACCATCGAACGTGATGGAAACTTTCGTTTTTTATTCAATTCTGATTTAAAAGACATCAAAAAGAAAGTAAACGTTTCAGTTACTAACCAATCAATTGTTGAAGTGTTGAACACTTTATTCAGTGAAACAAATTTGACCTATAAGTTACTGAATAACAATTTGGTAGTTGTTTTGTCAACTAACGCAGCTGAAAATAAAGCCATCAAAGTAACTGGTAGAATTACTGGTGAAAATGGAGAAGCTTTAGCTGGAGCATCAGTATTGGAGAAAGGAACTAGTAAAGGAGTTTCTGCAGATAACAATGGTGTTTTTACTTTAACTGTAGATAATGAAGCTACCCTTGTGATCAAGAGTCTTGGTTATGAAACACAAGAAGTAAAAGTAAATAACCGTTCAGTAATCGATGTAAAATTAATTGCTGCAACCAAGGTAATGGATGAAGTAGTTGTTATTGGTTATGGTACTGCAAGTAAAAGAGACCTAACTGGATCAATTGTAAAAGTTGCTGGTAAAGATGTTCAGGACAAACCAAATACAAACCCCGTTGCATCATTACAAGGGAAAGTTGCAGGTTTATCTGTTGTGAATAGTGGTACTCCAGGTCAAGCACCTGATATCAGAATTCGTGGTACCATTAGTATCGGTTCTGTGCATCCATTATATGTAGTTGACGGCGTATTCAATGATAATATCGATTATATCAATCCTAACGATATCGAATCAATTGAAATTTTAAAAGATCCCTCTTCATTAGCCATCTTCGGAGTTAGAGGTGCAGCGGGTGTAATTGCTGTAACAACTAAGAGAGCTAAAGCTGGACAAATGATTATCAACTTCAATACCTCTTTTGGTACAAAGAAATTGGTTGATAAGATTCAATTAGCTGATGCTACCCAATTCAAAACTTTATATGAAGAAGAAAAAGTAAATATTGGTGCGGTATCTCCATTTGATTATTCAAAATGGACTGCCAACACAGATTGGATCGATGCAGTTACAAGAAAGGCAATGTTTAATACTAATAACTTAAGCATGTCATCTAGTACTGAAAAAAATAAGTTTACTATGGGCTTCGGATATACTACTGATGAGGGAATTATTAAACATGAAAAATTAGAGAAATTACAATTATCAGTTAGCGACGATGTTAAATTGAGCAAGGCGTTAAAAGTTGGTTTCAACTTAAATACCATGCGTCAGGTGAATCCTTATAACGCAACTTATATTTTAGATCAAGCAAGAAAAGTTGCACCAATGGTAAGTGCTGATGCAAAATCGATCAACGCTAAAAATCCTTATGGGTTAGACAGTTTTACTCAGAATTTGTATTACGATTTACCTTCTATTCAGAACTCTGGTGTTGTTAACCCATTAATTCAATTAGAGAATGAGTGGAATAAAACCACAAGTATCGAATATAGAAATGTAGGTAGTGTTTATGGAGAAGTAAATTTTCTTCGTGACTTTAATTTTAAAGCAACATTGTATGCCGATATCAGCACTGTAAATACTAGGCAGTATACTCCTGTTTATAATGCATATGATGCAAGTATTAATAAAGCATTCTTGTATAGTAGAACAACTTCAGTTAATGAAGGTGATCAGACTTACAGAAAATTCCAACAAGATTATATCTTGAATTATAAGAAGTCAATTGGCGATCATCACATTACTGCAATGGCGGGTTGGACAACCTACTACTTTGGGAACTTCAACAGAAATGCATCTGCAAAACAAAGTGCTACAGGTGCTGCAATCCCTGATGATAGTAGATTCTGGTATATCGATAACGGATTTTCAGATCCTACTTCAAAAGTTTCTGGTTCAAATCAAAGAGAAAGAACTACAGCATCAGCATTAATTCGTGGCTTGTATAATTACAAAGGAAAATATTATTTGAATGCCTCATTCCGTAGAGATGGTTCATCTCAGATTTCTCCCGATAACCGTTGGCAGAATTTCTGGGCTGTAGGTGGTGCTTGGGAAATTTCAAAAGAAAAATTCATGTCCAAGCAAACCATCTTCGACTTTGTTAAGTTGAGAGGTTCTATAGGTGTATTAGGTAATCAAAATACTTACGGATACGATTATCCATTTTATCCAGGTTTAGTTGGTGGCAATGCTGCGGTATTTGGAAACTTAGTGTATAATGCTTACTCACAATCATATCTTCCAAATCCAAACCTGAAATGGGAAACTGTTAATGCTAAAGAGATTGGATTGGAATTAAGTGCCCTAAAAGGTAAGTTGCATTTTGATATGGCTTATTACAATAAGCTTACAAAAGACTTAATGACTTTCATCCCTGGTAACAATGGTGCTAAAAATGGTTTGGATAATATTGGTAGCATTAAAAACAGCGGTTTTGAATTAGCTGCTAGTTATAGAACAGAATTAGCAAAAGACCTTTCATTAACGGTATCTGGAAACTTTACAACCTATCATAACGAAGTTGTGTCTTTGGCAACCCCAGAGTTCTCTATACAATCAGGCGTTAATAGAACAACTGTTGGTTTGCCTATCGGTTATTTTTATGGTTATGTAGTGGAAGGAATTTATCAGTCATATGCAGAAAAATTAGGTTCTCCAGTTAATACAGAATTCTCTTATGGTCCTGGTGATTTGAAATACAAAGATATTAACGGTGATGGAAAAATTAATACTGCTGATAGAACTTTGATCGGTAAACCAACTCCAGATTTTGCTTATGGTGGTACCATTAATTTAAAATATAAAAATCTTGAATTGGGTATTGACCTTGGCGGAGTTTATGGAAACCAGGTGTTCAGAAACTGGGGTGGAACTGAATCTCCGTTCCAGCGTGTAAACTATGCAGCATTTAAAATAAATAGATGGACTGGGGCTGGTACTTCAAATTGGGATCCAATCTTAGGGCAGGATCATAGAATTAACTATGAAGCTTCAACTTATAATATGGAAGATGGAAGTTATTTCAGATTAAGAAACGTTCAGGTTGCTTATAATCTAACTGGTGCCTTCTTAACAAGAGCCCATATCAAAAACTTGCGTGCATTCTTGAATGTTCAGAATTCTAAAACCTGGAAAAATAATTCAGGCTATACTTCTGAATTTGGAGGTAGTGCAATTTCTTTTGGTGTAGATAATGCAGGTGGTGCGATACCAGTTGTTTCTACTATTGGTTTGAATGTAACTTTTTAACTTTTTTAATTTATTAGTATATGAAAAAAATTATGAAAATAACTTTCACCATACTTGCGGTATCATTCATGATATTGGCAATTGGTGGATGTCAAAAATTTCTTGATAGAAAACCTTTAACTGCTACCCTTGATGATTTAAATCAAGGTGGATTAGAAGGACAGATTTATGGTTTATACTCAAATCTTAGAAATAGTGCTGGTTTTACAAGTATCCCTTGGTTAGCAATGCACGACTTTAGGTCTGATGATTCTGAAAAAGGAAGTGATCCTTCTGATGGTGCTGAATGGTCTGCTCCGTTCGATCACTATGCTTATGTAAAAGATCTTTGGGCATCAAACCAATATTGGGATGACCACTTTTCTTTGATCAACTTAGCGAATACTGCTATTCAAAATGCAGATTCTTTAAAGCTAACCGATCCTGCTTCTTTGATTAACGTAGCGGAAGCGAAATTTTTCAGAGCATACGCATATTTTGATTTAGTAAGATCTTATGGAGATGTTCCTAAAATTGATTTTCGTGTGTATAATGCAGCTCAAGCTAATATTGCTAAATCTCCCGCATCAGCAATTTATGCTTTGATAGATGCAGATTTACAATTTGCAGCTGCAAATCTTCCAACTGTTTGGGGTAACCAATATCCAGGAAGATTAACAAGCGGTGCTGCTAAAACCTTACAAGCTAAAGCATATATGTTTAGAGGTAATTGGGCATCTGCTCTTGCACTTTCTAATCAGGTAATTAGTTCAGGAACCTATTCATTGAATAGTAGCTATTATGGAATTTTTAAAGACTTAGGTGAAAACTGTTCTGAATCAATTTTTGAAATTCAAGCCTATGTTAGTGCGAATGGTTCAATCGATAACGGTTGTATTTATGCAACAACACAAGGAGTAAGAGCATCTACTGCAAGTGGCTGGAATCTAGGATGGGGTTGGAACACGCCAACTGATAGTTTGGTGAAAGCTTATGAGACAGGAGATGTAAGAAAAGGCTCAACTATTCTTTTCTCTGGTCAATCTGACGATCCATCAACTGGTGGTTATGGTAGAGTTTTGCCGAATTCCACTTTCGATATAGTAGCCGGAGCGCTTCCAAGAAAGTTCTGGAATAAGAAGATTTATGCAGACCCTGCATATAGAGCCTCAACTGGTCACTCTGATAATCCAAATTGGATCAACAAGAGAATCTTACGTTATGCGGATGTTATTTTAATGGCTGCAGAATGTAATAATGAATTGGGAAACGGTGCTACTGGTTTGCCATTAGTAAATCAAATTCGTAGCCGCGCTAGTTTACCTGCAATTACTTTTACCAATCAAGCTCAATTAAGAAATGCTATTAAGCAAGAAAGAAGGGTTGAATTTGGAGTAGAAGGAGAAAGATTTTTTGACCTTGTAAGATGGGGTGATGCAATAAGTGTGTTGGGTCCATCGGGGTATACCAACAGATGTAGATTCTATCCGATTCCACAACCGGCAATTGATAAATCTGGCGGATTGTTAATTCAAAATCCAGAATGGTAATTTAAAATCACATTAAAAAAAATTATATGAAAATTAATTTCAAAATATTTTTATCACTTGCAATTCTAATACTAGCTGTTAGTGGCTGTAAGAAATTAGACAGACCCTTACTAGGAGACTATCCAAAAGACGCTAACCCACCAGGCGGTCCTTTAAATTTCTTTGCGGCTTTTGATGGTACTACTACAAATCCATTAATGAACGCAGTAGATAGTGTTAAGGCAACTTTCCCTTCTATTAATCCTCTTACCACTACTGGAGGTATCAGCGGCAAAGGCATAATGGGAGTTGAAGGGAAAGCAATCTATTATCCTGCAACAAACAACTTTAATAAAGTAACTAGTTTCAGTATTGCACTCTGGTTAAAAAATGTTGCAGCAGCCGGAAGAACAGAATTTCTTTTTTCTTTGGTAGATGATTCCTATGGATGGCATCATAGTGCTGCTTTCGTATTGGTCGAAAATCAAACTAGTACAAATGCAACTATGAAATTTGGTTTAATGGATCAGTGGTTAGAAGGTACTTTTCAAAAACCATTATTTGATGGCAACTGGCATCATATTGTTTATTCCTATGATCAAACAACTTCAAAAATGACTTATTATTTTGATGGGCTTGTTGTTGATGGTATGAACGCTACTCAAACAGATGTTAAAAATTCTGGTGCTCCTAGAGGTGCAATCGACTTTTCAAACGCCTATAGTTTAATTCTTGGCGGATGGAATAAACACGCTGGTGCACAAGGACCTGGTGACGATTGGATTAAAAACTACTCTGGTGCAATGGATCAGTTTAGATTATATAAGAAAGCTTTAACTGCTTCAGAAGTTTCAACTTTATATACAAGTAAAAAATAGTTTTATCGTTAGGAATTCGGATTTACAAAGGGCTGATCAATTTATTGAATCAGCCCTTAATTTTTTTAAATAATAATTGTTATGCAAATGCCATTTGTTTTTCGGAAAAAATTCCTAGTGAGTCTTGTGCTTTTTTCTTTTTTTGTTCTTTCCTGTAAAGACAAGAAAAAAGAACTTTTTTCACAACTCGACGCATCAGAAACAAATATCAACTTTGTAAACAATTTAGATGCAGATACTTCGGGATTAAGCATCTTATATTATCTCTATTATTATGATGGTGGAGGTGTAGCAATTGGAGACATTAATAACGATGGACTACCAGATATTTATTTCACTTCCAATATTAAAGCAAATAACAAACTCTATTTAAACAAAGGAAATTTTAAATTTGAAGATATCACTGACAAGGCTGGTGTAGCAGGGTTTTCAGACTGGTGTAGTGGCGCTACAATGGCTGATATAAATGGGGATGGACTTCTCGATATTTATGTATCAACTGTTAGCCAGAAGTATGGATTTAAAGGGCACAATGAATTGTATATTAATAATGGTAATGGAACTTTCTCAGAAAAGTCTGATCAGTATGGATTGAATACAAAATGTTTTACAACACAAACTGTATTCTTTGATTATGATCATGACGGAGATTTAGATTGTTATATACTCAATCAATCTCATCGTCCACATAGCAATATTGTTGATACAAGTGCAAGAAGAAAATACGATAGCCTCTCTGGCGATCGATTGTATAGAAACGATTTAAAAACAACGGGAAAGTTTACAGACGTATCTGCACAAGCTGGAATTTCTCAAAGTAGTCTGGGATATGGATTAGGCATTTCAGTTGCAGATATGAATAACGATGGTTGGGATGATATTTATGTGGGAAATGATTTTCACGAAAACGATTATTACTATATTAACCAAAAAAACGGAAGCTTTAAAGAAGAAGGAGCTAAACACTTTAAATATTATAGCCGTGCTAGTATGGGTAACGATATAGCAGATTTTAATAATGATGGTCAGTTAGATCTTGTAACAGCAGACATGCTACCCTCTGATGAAAAAATTTTAAAAACTTATGGCAGCGATGAAAACGCAGATATCTATAAAATAAAACTGGAGATGAATGGTTTTCAAAAACAGTATTCCAGAAATATGCTGCAAATGAATAATGGCAATGGAAATAGCTTTAGCGAAACTGGTTTAATGAGTGGAGTAAGTGCCACGGATTGGAGTTGGAGTCCGCTTTTTGCTGACTTTGATAACGATGGCAAAAAAGATCTTTTTGTTACTAGTGGAATCTTGAAACGCCCTGTTGATCTTGACTACGTGAACTTTATCTCTGATATGCAACGTACTAAAGGACTAAATACAACCAATAAATACGATAAACAAGCAATAGAAGCTATGCCAGATGGTAGTTCTCATCCTTATTTATTTATGGGTGATGGGGGTCTTAATTTTAAGGATAAAAGCCTAGAGTGGGGAATCGGCAAAATGAAAGGTTATTATACAGGTGCTGCTTATGCAGACCTTGATAATGATGGCAATTTGGATATGGTTATCAATGCAATCAATGCCCCTGCAGTGATTTTAAAGAATAATTCGCCAAAGAAAAATTATCTGACCATTTCCTTTAAGGGCGATAGTATGAACAGCTTTGGGATCAGTACAAAAGCATATATTTTTGAAAAGGGCAGAATGCAATATCAAGAACTCATGCTTACGAGAGGTTTTCAATCCTCTTCAGAACCACGCTTACATTTTGGTTTAGATTCAACAAAAGTAGTTGACAGTATCATAATTGTTTGGCCAAATCAGAAATATCAAACCATTAAAAATATTTCAACTAACCAACAATTAAAGTTTGCTCAAAAAGATGCATCAGGGGTATTCAATCATGATGCCTACTTTAAACCAGCTGCTGAATTGTATACTGATATCAGTAATAAGGTCAATATAAATTGGCAACATCATGAAAATTCATTTTTTGATTATAATGTACAATACTTGATCCCACATGCGGAATCAACACGCGGGCCAAAATTAGCAGTAGCAGATGTAAATGGAGATGGGTTAGACGATTTTTATGTATGTGGTGCTTCTGGTTCTTTAGGTACTTTAATGATTCAAACAAAAGACGGAAAATTTATTCCTACACCGCTGAAGGTTTTCGATAGGATTAAAATGACCGAAGAAGTAGATGCTGTTTTCTTTGATGCAAATAAAGATGGATTTCAAGACCTTTATATTGTTAGCGGTGGAAATGAATATGTTGATGGTAATCCTGCATTATTGGACCAATTATATTTGAATGATGGGAAAGGCAATTTTTCACAATCTCTTAATACAATTCCTAAAATTTATAAAAATAAATCCTGTGTAGCTGTAGCAGATTTTGATAAAGATGGAGATATGGATTTGTTTGTTGGTGGATTAGCAGATGCGAAAAAATTTGGAATTCCACAAAGCTCCTATTTGTTGGAAAACAATGGGAAAGGCAATTTTACAAAAGCTGAACTATCCATAATTCAATTGGATAGTTTGGGTATTGTAACCACAGCAACATTTACCGATCTAAATAAAGATGGCTGGCCAGATCTAGTTGTTACAGGTGAGTGGATGCCAATGAAAATATTTATGAATCACCAGGGGAAATTTACAGAAACAGAAATTCCAAAATCAACAGGCCTTTGGCAAACAATATATGCAACAGATGTAAATGGTGATGGATTTCCTGATTTATTGGCTGGAAATTGGGGGCAAAACTCAAAATTGTTCGCTGGTAAAAACGGACCACTGAAGCTCTACGTAAAAGACTTTGACAAGAATGGTTCCTTCGAGCAAATCATGTGTTATACAATCGATGGAAAAGAATATACTTTTTTAGCAAAAGACGAATTAGAAAGGGCTTTGCCCGTATTGAAAAAAGCATATTTAAAATATAGCGATGTGGCTGGAAAAACAGTTCAGTATATGTTCTATGATCTATTCACAGATTATCTAGAATTGAAAGCCGAAAGCCTAAGTTCCGCTTGCTTTTTGAATGATGGGAAAGGTAATTATTCAAAAATTGATTTGCCCCAAATGCTTCAACTAGCTCCTATATTCTCTTTTTTAAATTCAACTTCAAATGCAGAAGACGGTTATTTAGCTGCAGGAAATTTTTATGGCGTAATTCCGTATGAAGGTAGATACGATGCACTCTTACCTACCAATTTCTCTTTTAATAAAAATCAATTTCAAACTGGATCACGCATACCAAATGTTGAAGGAGAAGTAAGAGATGCCAAATGGATTAGATATGCTGGTGGCAAACAAGTCTTGGTAATTGCAAGAAATAATGCGGGACTTTTATTCTTACAAAAAGGAAAATAAATCATTATTTAAAACTTAAAAATGAGAGGGATTAAATTCAAATATTTTATTTTTTGTTTCATACTCAATATTACTGCAATAGGATGTGGCAAACAGTCGCAAGGAGCAACACCCCCCCCAGTTGCTCCACTTCCTGCATTTGTTTTGAATAGTCTAGAAATAAATAATGCTAGCATTCCCATTGGTTCAACCAGTTATAGTATTCCAAAAAATGCATTTGTAAAATTATATTTTAATGCTGCAGTTGATAAAAACTCAGTAACAAGTACTACAGTTTTGATTTCAGAATCAGGTGTTACAAGTGTTGCCGCTAATTTGACTTACGAAAAAAATGATAGCGTAATTGTTATCGCACCAACTACTTCTCTAAAAGGGCTAACCCGCTATTTTATAACCGTTGATAATAGTATACAGTCTTCACAAAAATCTAAACTAACCACTGTAGTCAATTCTCCATTTATTACTCAAATAGATTCAACAGATAAGTTTACACAGATATCGGATAGTGAACTGCTCGATTTAATACAGAAACAAACTTTTAAATATTTCTGGGACTTCGCACATCCCGTTAGTGGATTGGCAAGAGAGCGTAACAATGGCAATAATGAAGTAGTAACAACAGGAGGATCTGGATTTGGAATTATGTCAATACCAATTGCCATTAATAGAAGTTTTATTACTCGTGCACAAGGCCTTGCTAGAATGCAAACGATTGTAGCATTTTTAAAAGATAAAGCCGCAAAATTTCATGGCGCATTTCCGCATTGGATCAATGGCACAGATGGTTCTGTAATTCCTTTTAGTACCAAGGATGATGGTGCAGATCTGGTTGAAACATCCTACCTCATGGCAGGGTTACTTACCGCAAGGCAATACTTTAATGGTACCGATAATGCTGAAACCAATTTGCGTACCGATATTAATACCCTCTGGGATGCTGTTGAATGGAGTTGGTTTAGACAAGCCAATCAAAATGTGCTGTATTGGCATTGGAGTCCGAAGTATAATTGGGACATGAACCATAAGATTGAAGGATGGAACGAATGCTTAATCACTTATATCCTTGCCGCATCAGGAAATAAAGATTCGATTCCATCAATTGTTTACAAAAATGGTTTCGCAAGAAATGGCGCAATGGTAAATGGTAATAGCTATTACGGCTATCCACTGCCGCTTGGTTCTGCACAAGGAGGCCCTTTATTTTTTTCTCATTATTCTTTTCTTGGGATAAATCCAAATGGGTTAACTGATCAATACGCCAATTATCAAACACAGGTTGTGAACCATAGCAAGATCAACTATAGTTATTGTGTGGCTAATCCGCATGGAAATTATGGGTATAGTAATCAGTGCTGGGGATTAACAGCAAGCGATATCCCCAATGGATATACTGCCAGTGAGCCCAATAATGATGTATCTGTGATTGCACCTACTGCTGCTATTTCTTCCTTGCCATATACTCCTGTGGAAAGCATGAATGCTTTGAAATTTTTCTATTATAAACTAGGCGATAAAATATTTAAAGACTATGGATTTGTAGATGCATTTAGCTTGCAAAATTTATGGTATGCACCTTCTGCACTTGCAATAGATCAAGGTCCTGAAATAATCATGATTGAAAATTATAGAACTCAGTTAATCTGGAATTTATTGACCAGTTCACCCGAAATAAAAAGAGGCATGAAACGCTTAGGTTTCACTGCCCCTTATTTATAATTTTCAAGCATATAATATTATTTCAATTCTTTCAACAGCGCATTAATAGCAGCTTCTAATTGTTGGTCTTTCCCTTTACTTATTATTTCAAATTCATTCATCACTTTAATATCTGGCTCTGTTGGTGAGTTTTCTAAATACCTGCCTTTCATATTCTTCACACCAACTGGTGGTACACCCCAACGAATACTAGCGTCTTGCAATTGTTCCCATCCTGCCCAAGTACAGGTGCCCGGTACAGGCATTCCAACTAATTTGCCGATTTCCAAATTTTGATACCCATAAGAAAAACAATGACCATCACTGTAATTGGCTTCGTTAACAAGTGCAATGGAAGGTTTGGTCCATCTGAATGTAGGCTCATTGCTAAAAATGCGATTATCGGTTGCATTCACCATAAATACTTTACCAGTTAAGAAGGCAGCTAGATCGCTTACAAGATCTCCACCACCATTAAAACGGGTATCAATTACAATTCCTTTACGCGTTGCATATTTACCCATAATATCTTCATACACTACTCGATAACTACCATCGTCCATTCCAGGAATATGAACATAACCCAATTGTCCATTACTTAAACGATCTACTTCTTCTTGATTCTTTCTAACAAATCGTTTGTATAACAATCTGTTTTCTTCATTAATGCTAACTGGCTTAACAATGATTTCTCGCTTGCTATTTCCATCGGCAATAGTTAGCAATACATTTTTACCGGCTTTGCGATTTAAATATTGGGCTAGGTCTTTGTTTGGTGTAATGATTTCTCCATCGATACTTTCGATGATAGTTCCTACTTTTATATTTAGTCCGGCTTTATCTAATGGCCCTTCTTTGATCAACTCTTCAATTTGAATTCCATTGCCATTATAGTTCTGTTTGTAAAATGCGCCCAGCGATGCAGTAGCATCTCCATTTGGATTAGAATTATTATAAGTAGACCAGCAGTGGCTCACATTTAATTCTCCTAATAGCTCACTCAGCAATTCAGAAAATTCATAATTATCACCGATGTCTGCTAAGTGTCGTTCATAATCTGGCTTATAACTATCCCAGTCAACTCCATGAAAACTTGCAGTGTAAAATGTTGTTTTGGTTCTACGCCAAACGTGCTCAAACATAAATCTTCGTTCAGCAGCAATGTCTAATAACATCTCACCATTCATAGCTACAGCATCTTTTTTACCAGTAGTCACATCTATTTTGCTGATACTTCCATCTGATAATAAGAATATATTTTTTTGATCTTTATCCCACTCTATCGACCCACTATTAGCATTTAACGGAACTAGGATCTTAGTCTCTTTTGTTCGAGTATTGGTACTCCATAGATTTAATCCTTTTTCAAATTTAGAAAGATAGTATAGTGTTTCTCCGTCTTTACTCACCAATGCATCTGCTAAATCAGAAGAATTGATAGTAAGTTTTTGTTTACGATAAACAATACCCTCTAATTCTACATTTACAATGCTATCTTTTTTGATTTTATTTTTAGCAGTATCTGCTTTCGCATTTTTCTCGTCTTGTTCTTTTATTAATGCATACTCTTCTTTGCTCAAGCGAAATTTATCCCAAGATTCCTGATTCATGAATAAGGCATAGATATCGCTCTGACTGCCGCCGCTATTGGCTTTTGCTCGAAGTCCATCCCGATCTGTCTCATACAATAACATCTTTCCACCCATGGCCCATTTCGGACTTCCATCATTGAAACCATTTTCTGTAAGATTGGTGATCTTGCCTTTGCCATCTGAACTAATCAACCCAAGTTCACTGTTAGATGCTTCTTCTATGGCATAACTGAAAGCAAACCATTTACCATCCGGACTCCATTCGAAATGCTGATCATTATCTCCCCAATTAACAAGCTCCTTATCAGTTAATATAGTTCTGGTTTGTTTGGTAGCAATATTTAAAACTTTCAGTGTTGCATGATTTTCTATAAAGGCAACTTCTTTACCGTCTGGTGAATAGGCAGGTTGATAGTTTTCTTTATCGTTATTCACCAATGCTGTTTCCTTAATTAAAGTAGCAGCATAAAAATAAGGTTCCTCTTTTCGAACAATTTCTGTTTGATAAATTTTCCAACTATTCCCTCTTTCTGATGCATAGAGTAAATATTTCCCATCAGGAGAAAAACTCACACTTCGTTCTTGTTCAGGTGTATTGGTGATTCGCTTGGTAGTTCCTCCTTCAACAGCTGAAACAAATACTTCACCTCTAAAAATATAAGCTACTTCTTTACCATTCGGTGAAACAGCTAATTCTCTTGCACCGCCGTTAACTCCTACAACACGTTCATTATTTGATTTTGAATCTCCTGTAATATTGATGTTAATTTTTTCGGGTTTGCCATTTGCTTGCTGCGTATACAATTCGCCATCATAGCTAAAACAAAGTGTGCCATTATTGGCCATACTCAAAAAGCGAACGGGATGTTTTTTGAATGTAGAGATCTGTGTTGACTTTCCTCCATCAATATTCATCTTATGAACATTGAACGATCCGCTTTCTTCGCTTAGATAATAAAAAGCTTTATCATTATCAGTAAATACTGGCGTTCTATCCTCACCAGGAAAAGTAGTAATCTTCTTATGTTTACCAGATTTGAAATCGTAGATCCAGATGTCGCGTGTAATAGAAGAAACATGGTGTTTACGCCATTGCGTTTCTCCTCCTTTTTTATCATGATACAACATGTACTGTCCATTCTTACTCAGTTTCACATCTTCTGCGGGTGTGCTGATCAACTGTTCAACACGTCCACCAGTCACAGATACCTGATACAATTCGGGTTGTGAACCTGTAGGATAATTTCGATTACTGGCAGCATCTAAACGATTGCCCCCAAATATGACAGATCTATTATCATTTGAAAAAGCATAGGGATATTCTGCAGTAGAATAATAGGTCAATCTTTTTGCCTCACCCCCTTCTGCTGGAATTACGAATATGTCGAAATTACCAAAACGGTCACTCGCAAATGCAATCTGCTTCCCATCATTACTCCATACAGGCATAAAATCATGCGCCTCGTGTAAGGTTAATGGAATGGCAGTTCCACCACTACTGGGTACTCGATAAAGATCGCCTTTGTATGTAAACGCTACTGTTTTACCATCTGGTGAAATGGCACTATAGCGTAACCAATTAGGTTGTGCATTCGCTACTAACAAATTGCATAGTACAAATGCATACAGCAGTATTGTCTTTTTCATATCTATCCATTTTTTGGAATTGTAATATAAGAAGAACAAGTCGAATTTGCTTAGGTCAACTACTCGTAGTGTATGGTCAACTTAATAGACGGACTAACGCCTTTTAAAAAATCATGAAAGAAAAATTCTGGCTCTAATTGTAACCAGCCACTTCTTACTCCGGGAATCCCTACTTTAAAAGTATTGGGTTCAAACCAATTGCCCTGTTTGCGGATCAGATAACCCAGTGATACGTTTCCAACAAAATCAAAGGGTTCTTTTTTTCCTCTTTCAATACTGATATATCGAAGGGTGATGAAGTCGTTTCGATCGGTGATGGTTTTATTAAGCAGGTCTTTACTAAAGAAAAAATGGGGCTCCCACATGGCATAGATCCTTTTAGTAGTGAATTGTCTGTTGGCAAATGTATATCTAAGACCTGCAGAAAAAGAGGGTACAAATGTTCCAGCCGTATATTGTAATCCAGCATAAATATTCGGAACCAATTCCTGAACAGAGCCCGGGTTTTTGATCCATTTTAGTTTGCCTGGGCTGAACATTTTATTGGTGTTCAAATTGAAACTAGCATTGTACTTTGCTTTAGGATCGGCTGTTGCGATATAGGTTTCATTCAGATCAGTTTTAAGTTTCGTAACGCAAGCTTGTAAACTATTATCTGGTAATTGAAGTAGATCAGCGCAATTGTTCAAGATGATCATAATAAAATAAGGTTGCATTTCCGGCTTATTTGTTGGGTAGTATCGTAGATCGCTATTAAGAATATCTTCTTTTGCTACTTCCATATAAGCCTTAATCCGAATAGTATCTTGATCGGTTTTTAATTGATTCAGTGCCCCTTCTTTCACAACAAATTGCTGTGGTTCTTTATCGTAATTGTGTATTCTGATCTGAGGGTATGGCCCATTTACTAAATAATCAATCCTTCTACTGAAAACATCGTTTTTAAAAGAGTCTGCCAGCATTCGTAAATTTGGTTTAATGGTATTAACTAAAGAATCTAGATTGGGTAAATATTTTACTTGTTTAATATTGATAAGGTCAATGGTTACTCTTACATTATTTTTCAAGCCAAAGAAAAAAAAGCTCGCCTTACCTGCACCGGGCTTGGGAAAATTGTATAGAAATTCGGCCCTGTTAAAAGGCATATCGGCAGAATTTCTGTTTTGAGCCTGCAAAGCAGTAGCCATACCTGTAACAAGCAGGAAGCAAATGATGATCTTATTCATAGTTATTGATTGTCGGTTAAACTAATGATCGGGTTAATGGGTTTTGGTTTTGGTTGCCACCAAGGTTTAGGATGCTCTGTGAGTAATGGAGCTTCTTCAACTTCATTTAAGTAAATATTTTTATTGTTGCTTTTGCTATAAATGGGTTCAGGTGCACGACTCAATTCATTGATATGAATGATGGGAAGACGCTTTGAAACAATAGGTTGTTTTTTCTCAACAACCGCTACAACTGGAGAGATCGCATTAGCATTTGCCGTTTCAGAAATAGTTTGATTTTGGATATTAGGCTTTGATTTAGAAACAACTAATTCATTGGCTGTTGATTTAGAGTCTTCGGTAAGCGCCACTTTTTGAAAATTCTTAACTGGCTTAAAATTGTTTGTTTCCTTTTTGTTCAATTGAATTTTTGATGCAACATTTTCTGTTGTTTTTTTTGCTACTTCATTGGGCTGAGAAATTTGTTTAGCAATGATTCCTTTTTGAGCTCGGTCAACATTTTTACGAAGGAGTAAAATTGCCATTAAACTAATTGCAAGAATTAATGATGCGGCAACTAAATATTTACTAGCAATGTGAAAACCAGTTTGCTTTTTTTGTAGCATCAATTTTGTTTCCAACTGCTGCCAAACTGCATCAGATGAAAACTCAAATCCATCAGGTATTTGATCAAAGCCCTGCAGCTTTTCGCTTATCGGTTTATTTTGATTTTCTACTAACATACCATTCTTTATTTTCTGTTACCAGCATTTGCTGCAACAGGGCTCTTGCCTTGTTTAACTGACTCTTACTAGTTCCCTCACTGATCCCCAGTTCTTTTCCTATCTCTACATGCTTAAATCCTTCTACTGCATATAGGTTAAAAACCGTTCTATATCCCTTGGGTAATTTTGTGATCAACTTGAATAACTCCTCTGCACTCAACAAATCAATCGCAGCATCATCGGTAGTCATTTCTTCTGCAAGGTCTTCAGACACCAGCATAAACCTTTCTTTTTTCCGTAATTCTTGCAAGCATTCGTTCAACAAGATTTTCTTCATCCATGCCATGCTTGCAGATTCACTATGATATTCAAAAGATTTAAGTCCATCATAAATTTTCAAAAACCCATTCATCATACTCTCTTCTGCCAATTCATTCGTTCTCAAGTACCTTCTGCAAAAAAGAAAGAACATGCGCGCATAACGATCGTACAAGCATTTTTGTGCTGTAATGCCGTTTGTTTTGCATTCCCTCAGTATTTCTGCTAATTCCATTCGTACAGGTTGCCTAATTATTAAATGCGTGTTCTTTTGAAATGGTTGTATCGACCAAAAAATAAAGTTACACTTTGATAGAAGCATCCTTTTCTATAATTTTTTAAAGAACTGATAAAATAGTCTTTGGGTTGTTTTAACTTGTAGGGTGGTACAAACTGCAGCATACCAGATCTATCCCATCGGCGATCAGGGCATTACCCTCGATTATGGGGGCGAAATGAGCGAAACTGTCAACAGAAAAATTTTTCAACTATTCAAATCATTACAAAACTGGCAGTCAGATGCCATCCTAGATATCATTCCAGCTTATCATTCAATTAGTATTATCTACGACCTTATTAAGATCAAAAAACTGGCTGGTGAATATTCGGCGTATCATTATGTAGAAACGAAATTGAGGGTAACTGAATCTTTGTTATCAGATCAATCCAATGAATTGTTCGAGGAACGCAAGGTTGAAATCCCTGTATGTTATGATTTAAGTCTGGCACCAGATCTTATTGAATTAGCTTCCGCCCAACAACTTTCTACAGAAGAAGTAATTGAAATCCATTGTAGTAAAACTTATCGAATTTATATGATCGGCTTTTTGCCGGGCTTTGCATATATGGGATCAGTTGATAGCCGCATTGCTAGTCCGAGAAAAGCGAGTCCGCGTATGAATGTTCCAGCAGGAAGCGTTGGAATAGCTGGAACCCAAACAGGGATCTATCCCTTTGATTCACCCGGCGGTTGGCAATTGATCGGACAAACACCTTTGCAACTTTTCGATACATCAAAAGAAAATCCCACCCTACTAGAACCTGGAGATCAGGTTCGTTTTTATGCCATTAGTTTGGAAGAATTTCATCACCTGAAAAACAATCAGAGCTAATGGGACTTCGCATACTCAAACCCGGAATTGCAGATAGCATCCAAGACAAAGGGCGCTATGGCTACCAGCAATTGGGGATTCCACCGGGTGGTGTGATGGACCGAATTGCTGCAACAGTTGCCAATACGCTATTGGGAAATAAAATTGATGAGCCGGTATTGGAAATGCATTTTCCGGCTGCTACAATTTTATTCGAATCCTCCATGATGATCGCCATCACTGGTGCTGATTTTGGGGCAGAGATCAATGGACATGCAGTGTTGATCAATCAACCTATTCTAGTTCCTGCAAAAGCTGAATTGCGTTTTACAAAAAATAAAAAAGGATCTAAAGTTTACCTATCGGTGGAGGAAGGTTTTCAAACTAGCAGTTGGTTGGGAAGCAGTAGCACTTCCTTTTTATTGCATAAAGGCGGACAAGAAGGAAGAAATTTAATCAAGAACGATCTTTTAGAATTTAATAACCAAGAAGATTTAGAAATTGATTCGCTTACACATCTTCCATGGCGTGCAAGTATGGCAGAATTTTATTCAGATAATATTATTGCATTTATGCCGGGTGCTGAATATCAAATGCTGGAAAAGATATCTCAGACAGGAATGGTTACCAATAAATTCAAGGTAAGCACACAGAGTAATCGGATGGGGTATCGGTTAGAGGGGCAGGCATTATTGTTGGGTAATAAAATAGATTGTCTCTCATCTGCCGTGAGTTTTGGTACGATCCAGTTATTACCCAATGCTCAAATGATTGTACTAATGGCCGATCATCAAACAACTGGAGGGTACCCCCGAATTGGTCATGTTGCATCAAGCTCCCTTCCAACGCTAGCACAGGTTTCGGCAGGAGAATCGATCCAGTTCGAATTGATCAGCCGCGATGAAGCTGAAAATATTTATTTACAGCAGCAACAGAATTTGCAACAACTACAAAATGCCTGTAACTTCCGACTACAAGAGTATTTTAGAAATGAATAAATTCATAGATCTCAATTGCGATATGGGTGAGGGTTTGAACAATGATGCATTGTTGATGCCATTGATTAGTAGCGCAAATATTGCATGCGGGTTTCATGCTGGTGATGAAGAAACTATGAAACGCACGATTGAACTGGCATTGAACTATCAAGTGGCAATTGGTGCACATCCTGGATTTAAAGACAAGCCAAATTTTGGAAGGAAAGAAATATCGATAACGCTTCCCTATTTGTTTGATTTAATTACAGAACAAATTTTCATCCTCAAAAAAATTGCTGCAACTTTTGGAACAAAGCTGCATCATGTGAAACCTCACGGTGCTTTATACAATATGGCCGCAAGAGATCCCAGATTGGCTAGAACTATTGCAGCAGCAGTAAGATCTGTTGATGCCAATTTTATTTTATACGGACTTAGTGGCAGTCATTTAATAACAGAAGCTGAATCAATAAATCTGAAAGCAGCATCTGAAACCTTTGCAGATCGAACTTATCAAGAAGACGGTAATTTAACATCAAGATCATTACCAGGAGCCATGATCGAAAAAACAGAAGATAGTTTGAAACAGGTTTTGCAAATGGTAAAAGAAAAAACAGTTACAACAATTACAGGATCTAATATTTCTATTAAGGCTGATACGATATGTTTACACGGAGACGGAAATCATGCTGTTGCGTTCGCATCTGAAATCAGAAAAAAATTAATAGAGAACCAGATAACCATACAAACCATTTAATGTGAAAAAATTCGTGAACAGTTCGGCCATCATGGGTGCCGCATTCTTAATGGCTACCTCTGCGATTGGTCCGGGTTTTTTGACACAAACAACGGTATTCACTGAAAAACTTTTGTCGAGCTTCGGCTTTGTGATCATCATTTCTATCCTACTAGATATTGGCGCACAAATGAATATCTGGCGCATATTGGCGGTAACAGAAAAACGCGCTCAAGATTTGGCTAATGAATTGTTACCCGGCTTGGGATATTTATTGTCGGGATTAATTGTGTTAGGCGGACTCGCTTTTAATATCGGAAATATTGGAGGCTGCGGCCTGGGATTAAATGTGCTTTCTGGGTTGGACACGGCTTATGGCGCCATCATCAGTTGTGTGATTGCATTGTTTATTTTCTGGATGAAGGAAGCTGGAAAAATGATGGACCAGTTCACCAAAATTTTAGGTGTATTGATGATCTTGCTTACTATTTATGTAGCCTTTAGTTCTCATCCACCTATTGCAGATGCAATTCAACATAGTTTTTTTCCAACAACAATTAGCACCACAGCCATTGTAACATTAGTAGGAGGAACTGTTGGAGGTTACATTTGTTTTGCGGGTGGGCATCGATTGTTAGATGCAGGAATTAAGGGAGAAGCAGCACTTCCTCAAGTAAACAAAAGTGCCGTTACTGGCATTCTAATAACTGCGCTCATGCGCTTTGTACTTTTCTTAGCTGCATTGGGTGTGATCATGCATGGAGGTATCCTTGATAAAGCCAATCCCCCTGCTTCTGTATTTAAATTAGCTGCTGGTGAATTAGGGTATCGATTTTTTGGAATCGTGATGTGGAGTGCCGCCATCACATCGGTAGTAGGCGCCGCTTACACTTCAGTCTCTTTTTTGAGAACCTTTCATCCATGGATCGAAAAAAACTATCGATGGCTGATTAGCTTCTTTATCGTTTTCTCCACCTGTGTTTTTCTTTTTATTGGAAACCCAGTAAAGATCTTAATAACCGTTGGAGCACTCAATGGTTTCATACTTCCTATTGCACTAGCGCTGATGTTGGTGGCTGTTAGAAAAACTAGTTTGGTTGGAAATTACAAACACTCAACAGTGTTACTTGTGATTGGATGGTTCGTTGTAATAGTGATGAGTTATTTAGGGATCGATGCGATCATCCATTGGTAATGATCGAATTAATTTTTTCAGAGTTGACAATATCATTCACTTCTTCACAAATGATCTTTGTTACTATTTGATCAACGTTCTCGCGGTTGTTTTCTAGATTTTTGCCATATAGCTTATCGTAGTATTGCAAGAGAATCCTGAAAGCTTCTTTGGTATCATCTTCCAACAAAAAATTCATGGCAGTCTTTGTTTCTAATCCGCCAAGTCTTTTCTTTATTCTTATTACTGCATTTACTAATTCCGCCTTTGCAAATTTGCCGTAGTGAAGATTGATATAGCCAAGTCTTGATTCAAAAGGAATCTCGAGAAAATAAACTTTCTTTTTACGCATCTGTTTAAATAAAACAGCGGGGATATTAACAGCTCCTATCCGCTGACTTTCATCTTCCAACCAAATAGTCTTTTGAAAATCCATTGATTCTTCAGACAAAGATTTTTCCTGCCCACGAAACAATTCGCCTGCTAATGTATTTTCGAAATGCTCCTGTGATGGTTGAGCAGGTAAACCCATCGCACCAAATGCCGACCCTTTGTGATGCGCAATACCTTCTAAGTCGATTACGGTGTATCCCCTTTTATCTAGTGCCTTTAATACTTCTGTTTTACCAGAACCTGTATATCCACCCATAATGTGTATGGGATATTCTTTCTCAAATTGTTCTAATACCCAATTGCGATAACCCTTGTATCCGCCCGTAAGTGTATATACTTTAAATCCATATAAATCAAGTAGCCAAGCAACACCAGCGCTACGCATTCCACCTCGCCAGCAATGTACAAGCACGGTAGGAGATTGAAATTCATGGGTTGTAGAAATATTGTCTTTTGTAGGAGGTCGTAGTTCTTTGATCAGCTTTTCAACAGTCTCTACCATTTCAACCATCTTCACACCAAAATACTTCAATCCAATCTTTACTGCTACCTGCTTACTCTGTTGTTTGTAGGCTGTTCCCACCACTTTCCTTTCTTCATCTGTAAATAAGGGAAGGCTATGAGCTCCTGGAATATGGGCATGGGTATATTCACCCGGACTCCGAACATCCAAAACGGGATGTTTTTGGGCTAAATCTAAAAACTCAGTAATGCTTACACGTTGAATGGCCATCGGTACAAAAATAAGACTAGTTTATGGTAACTTTAATGTATGACCTGAGCCATTTAAATGGTGCAACAAAATGAATGGTCTATAGTAAATTAATTATTTCCAAATCAGCAACAATAACTCATGAAACAATTATTGATTATAAGACATGCCAAGAGCAGTTGGAACGATTCAGTGATCGATGATTTTGACAGACCATTGAACGATCGTGGAAATAGTGATGCGCCAAGAATGGCAAAGCTCTTATCTGAAAAAGGAATTCATGTGGATGCCCTCATTTCAAGTACCGCTAATCGGGCTTTTTCAACTGCCAGCTATTTTGCTAAGGAGCTTGGCCTCAAAAAAATAAATATTAAGACATACGACAAATTGTATCACGCTCCATCACACGTGTTCTATGATATCATCGAAGACCTTGACGATGATTTAAATAGTATTGCCATTTTTGCGCATAACCCTGGTATCACCGACTTTGTAAATAGTTTATCTGAAACAACAATCGACAATATGCCTACATGCGGAATCTTTGCAATTAAGGTTTCAATGAATCATTGGAGTGAATTCAGAGACGCTGAAAAGAATTTCTGGTTTTTCGAAAGCCCAAAAATGCAATAAAATTTAAGCTAGTTCTTTTTTAAAGTTTGCTAGATAAACGCCACTAAATATTAAGATGGCAGCCAATCCTTTGATCCAACTAAAATGTTCTCCTGCATAAATCATGGCGATGATTGCAGCAAATACTGGTTGTGTATAGATATAAGTGCCAGTGGCAGATGGCCCAATTTTAGAAATCCCAAATACATTAAATAGATACGCAAAGAATGTAGCGCCTATTGCAACAAAACCAAGTGCAGTCCACTGAGGAATATCAAACGCATGCCAATTGGTTGAAAAAAATTCTGGTGCACTGATCGGAAGCATTATCAAACCACCAATTGTAAATACCCATCTTAAAACATGCATGGCTGAGTAGCTAGCCATTAATGGTCGAACCATGACCAAATAAAATGCATAAGAGATCGCATTGATCATTACAAAAACATCGCCCAATATGACGTTCGATCCTGTATGATTGTTGTCTTTTAAAAGTATCAATAATAATGCCCCACCAATGCCTAAAGCAAGTCCAATGAACTTTAACCATGTAAGTGCTTCCTTAATCAGCCAAGCAGCAATAATGGTAATAAAAATAGGCGTACATAAGGATAGTAGAGAACTATGGATAGAGGTAGTAAGCGAAACTCCTTTGATAAAAAACAACTGATTAATTAACACACCAGTAATTCCACATGCAATAAAACGAGGGATATGTTTTCTTTGAATACCAATCGGCCCGGGTTTTAAGAGCCACAAAAACCAGAACAAAATAATGCTACTGGCAACTCGAACAAAATTCAAAGCAAAGGGATGAATAAAAGTTGGGGTAATGAATTTTACAATACTATAATTAGCTGCGAAAATAATATTGGCACCCAATACAGCTAAATGTGCTTGTGTTTTTTTATTCATTATGCGCAAAGCTATGTTCTTAGATCGCACGCAGCAAAACTTCTAGCACATTTGTATTAAATATTGGAATGTCTAGATTCGTCATTTCGGAGTAGTTGTATGCAGCAAGTACTTTCGTTGCATCCAGTTCATCTTGACTCACCATTTGAAATCGGTTTTCTGAGACCAGTTTTGTTGCAAGATATTCCTGCTCTGTTTGCATGGGTGTAGGAATAAGTAACGCATTTTTACGCATCCCTATTAATTCCATAACAGTTGTATAACCACTTCTACAAATAATTAATTTACTCGAGTAAATTACTGAAGCCAATTCATTGGTTGACAAATGATCAAAAACTTTTGTGTTACTAGGAACAATAATTGAAT
This sequence comes from Bacteroidota bacterium, assembly GCA_026391125.1. GTDB lineage: Bacteria > Bacteroidota > Bacteroidia > Chitinophagales > Chitinophagaceae > Sediminibacterium. The sequence continues at coordinate 33,250 of JAPLEO010000131.1, read as the reverse complement.
TTCCAGCATTCGGAAGTCCACGAACAATGACTACTTTCCCCGCTAGCAATGGCAGCATCTCAACAATCTTTTTTTCCAGCAAAGTTCTTTGCGGCTCTGGTCCGGATATTAAAAAACAATGATCAAACTGAATCGCTTCGATTTTATGAACCTGCATTCTTGACAAAATTCCCAGATAGTGAACAGGAATTTTTGGTAGAGCAGATGGATGAGATAAGACTCCTGCAACGTTAGGTTCGCCAGCATTATCTGGGACCCAGCAAGCAGAAAAATGATTGATGAAATGGTAGTTAATTTTTTGAATAAACTTTTCTAAAAATGTATAGGGGGTTTTAATGAGCAATTGGTGCGTGATGAAAACACAGGGAACTTTATTGGTACATACCCCATACCGATTATCAGAAATAATTAGATCTATTTTTTCTTTCTGAATGAATGTATCCAACCATTGATGCTCTTTCTTGATGCTACTCAAAATTTTAGGGATCTGCAAAAATAGTTTCCAAGGCAGCCCTTTTGCAGTTGATGCATATTGAATGTGGTATCCATCCAAATGCACTACCCTTAGTTCTGGAAATTCGTTGGTGAGTAATTTTGCACTTGGACCATCAGCAGCAATTATCACTTCGTAATGCAATAACTGAAAGGCTTTGATGATTGGTATACAGCGTGTAGCATGGCCCAAACCCCAATCGAGCGGTGCAATAAGTACACGTTGTATGTTAATTTTATCCAAGAATTTCTGCTTTTGACAACTATTTTATTTGAATGCTTTATTTTGGCATTCGAATGAAGTCCAAATTACACCAAATAATTGTTCTCCTACTACTGTTCTCGCTGGTAGTTAGTGCTTGTGCATCTGCTAGAACAAAAAAGGCAAATGGTTGTGGTTGTCCACCCCATAAATGGGTTGAAAGGGGTTAACAGTCTTTAGTTTTTCTTGTTGTTATAGTATTCAAAAAAAGAAGTGACATCAGATTCATTTCTCAATTTATTGCGCTTGGTATTCAACCAATCCTCATCGTCCTGATGGCTTCTTAAGATTGGTAATATGGTATTGCGATCTAGGACTTTAAGTGGACTAAAAACATTCACATTGGAAATACCATAAAACTTTTTGCTATAAAAACTCTTCGGTTCTTTACCTAATAATGGATCGTAAGTGCCTGTTTTTAAAATGGCTTTATCTAATGCCAACAAATGAACTGTCCCTTCATTTATTTGACGATAAAAAGCTTCCCCTTTTGCGTTATCAACCATATCAGGATAGCATTCAAAAACTGCAGCAATATGGGTTGAATCATCTTGCTTCATTAAGACGATTTTTTTAAAATGATAGGCTTCCAAAACCATTTCAACCTTATTGATATTGATATAATCAACTTCGTTCGAAAACATATTTAATCTAACCTGATCTAATTTAAGCAGTTTACCATTTTTTAAATATAGAATCGCCCTAGTCCATTTTGGATTGTAAAATGGACTACCAGTTATGTCGCTATAGTTCAGTAAATCCACTTTTTTTATTCCGATTGTGGCCGGATCCACAACATTTACAGAACTTGTACTGCCCCAATTTGAACTTTGTGTACCAACGTCCATTGTCATTTGAGCATTTGCAGCAATCGCCACAAAAAAAGTGAATAGAAAAATGGATAGCTTTTTCATGAACTGTGATTTTGGTCTGTGAATTGCTACAATTTAAGTTTTAAGTATCAATTAGTATCTCACCCCAACTGTATTTAGCTTATTTTAATTTGATAAGCGCTGTTTCTAATTGCTGCAACATAGCAGGGATTTCTTCTTTGATACAAGTTCCCACACTTAAACGATACCATGGGCTATCGGCTGCACCTCCAAAAGCGGAGAAGGGTACTACTGCTAATTTTGCTTCAGATAAAATATAAGAAGTTACGTCTTGCTGACTTGCTAATATAGTACCTGCCTCTGTTGTTTTTCCAACCAGATCAATTTTAATGGTAAGATAAATAGCAGCTTGTGGTGCAACAGCATCAACACTAAACCCTCTTCCTTTTAATGCAATGAAACCATCATAAATATTATGAAGCCTTACTTCAACTTCAGATTTAAAATTGCTCAGGTAAGTAGCGATTGCATCTTTTTCATATAAATATTTTGCAACAGCTTTTTGCTCTGCCATCGGTGCCCATGCACCTAAATGACTCAGTATTGCTTTCATTTTAGAGATCACTAGTTCTGGTCCCATCGACCATCCAACTCTTACACCGGTGCTTGCAAATGCCTTACTAATTCCGTCCACAAAAACAGTAAACTCTTTCATGGCAGGGCGCAACGTGATTGGATTATAGTGGATGGTACTTCCATAGGTTAAGGTCCAATACATCTGATCAAAAAGCAGATAGCATTTTTTCTCGCCTTCTTTTCTGGTTGCATTTTCTGCAAGAATCAAGTCGCATATTTCTGTAAGATCGTGCTTAGTGAGTGTTGTTCCAGTTGGGTTTTGAGGTGTACACAAACAAATCAGTGTAGCTCCTTTGATATGTTCTCGCACATCATCAACAGTTGGCATGAAATGGTTTTCAACCTTACATTCAACAATGCAGTGTTCACCATCTGTCATGTGTACATAGTGATTATTATTCCATGAAGGAACTCCATAAACTACTTTGTCGCCCTTGTCTACAATCGCCTTAAAAATGGTATAGATCAATGGTCTGCCACCTGATGCAATTTGAATTTCACTGGGTGCATAATCTAGTCCTTCCCATTCTTTTAAAAATTGGGAAACCGCTTTCCGAAGTTCAAGAACACCTTCAGCAGCTGGATAATTGGTGTTCCTTTGCTGATAAGATTCAACAATCAAACTCTCTAACGCTTCAGGAATTGGGAATACTTTTGGATCAAAATCGCCAATCGTAAAATTGTATATTTTTTCACCTGCACGAATTCGCTCACTGATCATATTGCCCAGTTTCACGATCTCGCTACCAATCAGTGTTTCGGCTAAATGACTCAATTTTTCGTTACTCATATTTTTATTCTAATGGTTTATAATCTTTAAACATTTTGATAGTACTTGCCTCGGCCAAACTACGATAGCCTTTCCAAGCTCCGTCAAAGAATTTGTTAGCTTTTTGTATCACATTGGTCACCATATTTTCAGCATTAACCATTAACCTTTCTTCTTGTGCACCAGGCATTGATGCTTTCCCAAGAACGGCAGATCTAGCTTCTCCCAATACACTATTGACAGTTGTTTGTGGTACATTACCATACCCTTGTTTGTCTTGGGTTTTTCCATTCAGTTGTTCTCTAATTCCTTTGATGCTATCCTGCATTGCCTTCGCTACTTTCTTCAAAGTATCAGATTGCTTTTGATCCATATTTGCATAGTTAACTTCGATCTTTTTAATAATATCATCAGCTTCGGTTAAACGATCAGTTAGATCAACCAATTTCAATGAACTTTTATCTAGCCTAGAATTAGCTGCACGTAATGCATCTCTTAGTTCTTTAGATCTTGGTGCATTAGGATCATCATTTACAACCACCATCATACTGTCTGTTAAATCTCGTCCTAAGGTTAACAGCACTTTGTAGGTACCTGGATCAACAGGTAAACCACCCGGTTCATTTGATGCCCCGCCTCTTCCTCCACCACCGCGGCCACCACCACCAGCTCCACCGCCGCCACCTGCTCCTCTACCTTGACCTGCAGCACGAATACCTTTACCTTCCATGCCCCAATAGAAACGGTTGAAACCGCTATCTGCATGAACACGTAGGGTTCTTACTTGTTCGTTATTTGCATTGAAAATTTTAACTACCGCGGTATCTGCAATTTTATTTTTACCAGTATCGCTTGCGGTTTTGTTCACATAAAAACTCAATGCTGCACCACGCTTCTTATTCTCACCCTCGTAGGTTCCATAAGTACTGTATTCAATACCAGGTGCATTTTTCATTATCGCTTGATAAGCCTGCGGTGCATCAAATGCAGTTAATTTTTTTGCAAAAAGTTGTCCTTTATTTGCTGCTAATTTTCTCAATGGTCTAATATCATCAAAGATCCACAACGCTCTTCCAAAAGTAGCTACAACTAAATCTGCTTCTCTTTCTTGAATTGCAAAATCATAAGTTGAAACAGAAGGATAACCATTTTTAAATTGTTGGAAACTTGCAGCATTGTCTAAGCTGATCCATAAACCTTGTTCAGTTCCTACAAATATTAAATTAGGCTCTGTAGGATCCTGAATAATAGTTAATGCATAACCAGTAACTTTTTTCTCATCAATAATTCTGCTCCAAGTTTTACCATAATCTGTAGTGCGGAAAATATATGGCTTCATATCACCTCTACGATAATCATTGGCAACAACAAATGCCTCTCCTGCATTGTGTCTACCCGCGCGTATTTGAGGTACCCATGCACCTGCAGGGAAACCCGGGATTTTTCCTTTGAAGTTTGTCCAAGTTTTTCCAGCATCCCTTGTTAATTGAACATTGCCATCATCTGTACCAGCCCAGATCACACCCTGTTCTTTAGAAGATGGTTCGATACATATAACTGTACAATAATTTTCTGCACCAGTAATATCAATCGAGATTCCACCATTGGTACTCTGATCAATTTTAGCACTATCATTTGTTGTTAGATCTGGTGATATAATGTTCCAGCTTGCTCCTTTGTCGGTACTCTTATTTACAAACTGACTACCATAATAAATCGTTTTCTTATCAAATGGATCTTGTGCGATTGCAGAGTTCCAATTGAATCTATGCTTGGTTTTCATATCGGGTCTTGGCGGACGAATGCTCCAATCTTCCCCTGTTGCCATATTATACCTACTCACACTTCCACCCTGACTCATCGTGTATACCCAATTAGGATCTTCAGGATCTGGCATCACGTCGAAACCATCGCCACCACTCACTCCCTGCCAATAAGCATTGCGAATGCCACTTTGAATCCATACATATGCCGGGCCATTCCAACTACCATTATCTTGTAGTCCGCCCATTACATGATAAGGCAATTGATTGTCTGTATTGATATGATAAAACTGACCAAGTGGTAACTTCTCATCGAACTGCCATGTCTTACCACGGTCGCGAGAAATACCAATACCGCCATCATTTCCATCAATAATAAAGTTTGCATCATAAGGATGAATCCACCATGCATGGTGATCTGGATGGATGCCGCTGTAAGGAATCACACCTTTGAAGGTCTTTCCTCCATCTTCACTCACACTGATCATTTGGTTGATATTGTACAACCTATTTTCATTGATAGGATCACAAGAAATGTCTTGGAAATAAAATGCACGATTCGTAACAACTGCAGGATCACTATTTACCAATTCCCATTTGATACCACCATCATCAGATTTGTATAAACCATTTTTTGTGGCTTCTACCATTGCATACACTCTATTTGGTTGAGATCTACTGATACTAATTCCAATACGACCAAAATCGCCAGTTGGCAAGCCATCGTCTTTTCCCAATTTCTTAAAAGTTTTTCCTGCATCATAAGTAACATATAAGCCACTTCCAGAACCACCACCTTTTAAACTCCAAGGAGTGCGTTTGTGTTGGTACATATTTACAAACAGTTTGTTCGGATTGGAAGGATCTATCACCATATCTCCTACACCGCTTGTATCGTTGGTATGCAAGATCAATTTCCAATTTTCTCCACCATCTGTTGTTTTATAAACTCCACGTTCAGCGTGTTCGATAAACGGATTTCCCATAACACCTGCATAAACAATATCTGGATTATTTGGATCGATGATAATGCGATGGATATTTCTGGTTTTTTGTAAACCCATGCATTTCCATGTTTTACCACCATCAAGGCTTTTATAAATTCCCTCTCCTAAACTCACAGAATTTCTAGGATTACCTTCTCCTGTTCCAGCCCAAACCACACTCCGATTTGATTGAGTAATAGCAACCGATCCTATATTCTGGATGGGCTGTTCATCAAAAACTGGAGTCCATGAAGCACCCCCATTCTCAGTTTTCCAAACACCACCACTTGCTGTACCCAAATAAATGGTTGTTGGGTTATTATATACAGCATCAATCGATGTAACCCTTCCGCTCATTCCAGCTGGACCAATATTGCGGGGTTTAAAAGATTTGAATTGTTTGTTGATGTCTACTGTTTGTGCATGTAAGCCAATGGTAAGAGCCATGGCGATCAGAAGGGAGATCTGTTTGCGCATCTATTTAGTTTTAGTATCGGCAATTTCGAACATTAATTAGTAATGGGCAAATAAGAGTGAGGAATGGAAGAAAAAGATAATAGATAATAGATAAAAGTGAAGAGAGGAGGAAGAACGGATAGGTTAAGGGTTTTATATCTTTACATCTTACAATCCTCTCTTCACTTTTATCTATTATCTCTTCACTTTTATTTTATCTTCGCGAGCGTATGCAGACAATCAAAAAAGTTATCGGTCCAGAACTGAAATATTTCGAGGAATATTTCGACCGAACTTTTAAGAGCGATAAGGTACTACTCGACCGAATACTAACCTATCTAGCGAGCAGGAAGGGTAAGCAAATGCGACCCATGTTCGTTTTATTGTGCGCAAGAATGGGTGGAGAAATCAATGAACAATCCAACAGAGCTGCGCTTTTTGTAGAAATGCTACATACCTCTTCTTTGGTTCACGACGATTTGATCGATGATTCCATGCAAAGACGAGGTGCTTATTCAGTAAATGCGATCTGGAAAAATAGAGCAGCAGTTTTTACTGGCGATAATCTTTTCACAAACAGTGTATTGTTGTTGCTAAAAAATAAAGATTATAAAATTTTACAAATCTTTTCTGATTCGATAGGCAAAGTAATTGAAGGTGAGTTGTTGCAAATGGATAAGTCGCGCAAATTAAACCTTGATGAAGGCATCTATTTTGATATCATCAAGGGAAAGACCGCTACACTGCTTGCCTCTGCTTGTGCCACTGGCGCAGCTTCTACATTTACCGACCAAACTATGATTGATAAACTCTATTTGTTTGGAGAAAAGATTGGCATTGCTTTTCAGATAAAAGACGATTTGTTAGATTTTGGTGACGTAGCAATCGGGAAGCCTCGTGGTAACGATATTAAAGAAGGTAAAGCAACTTTACCACTAATCTATACTTTCAATAATTGCGAGCCAGCTTTAAGAAAAAAGTTATTATATATTTTTAAGCATCGCAATAAAGATGAGGAAAGTGTCAAATACTTGATCGAGGAAGTCGTGAAAAATGGTGGTATTGAATATGCATCTAAAAAAATGCTTTGGTTTAGCGACGAGGCATTAAAAGTTTTACACGAGTTTCCAGAATCTGATACAAGAGATGCTCTAGAGGAACTAGTAAATTATACAACAGGGAGAGTGCATTAAATGAATAGTTTCTATCAATTTCTTGAAAGATTGATAGTATATTGTTCACTCTTTTCAAACCAATTATATATGAAATCAGTTTTATTTGGACTTGCCTTATTGGCAATGTTACCTTCTATCGCACAAAAAAAATCAGACCCGAAAAAAGTTGAGCAGGGAGCGGCTGTTGCAAAAACAGACCTTGATAGTTTGTTCAAACAAGTTCGTTTTCGTTCGATAGGACCCTTTCGTGGTGGACGTTCCGTAACTTCAACAGGAGTAGTTCAAAACCAACTAGTGTATTATATGGGTAGCACTAGTGGAGGTGTATGGAAAACCGAAGATGCCGGACAAAGCTGGCGTAATATTTCTGACAATTATTTCAAAACAGGTTCGGTAGGTGCGATAGCAGTAGCTGAATCAGATCAGAATGTGGTGTACGTTGGTATGGGTGAGCATGCACCTCGAGGTGTGATGAGTAGCTATGGTGATGGTGTTTATAGATCAACAGATGCAGGAAAAACTTGGAGTCATGTTGGACTAGAAAAAACACGTAGCATTTCATATATCAGGGTCGATCCTAAAAATCCAGATATCGTTTATGTGGCAGCACAAGGTGCTATGCATGGCGCTACCGCCGACCGAGGTGTTTACAAATCTGTAGATGGTGGTAAGTCGTGGAAGAAAACTTTATTTGTTGATGACAATACAGGTTGTGCAGATCTATCAATGGATATGAACAACCCACGCATACTTTATGCAGCTATGTGGGATTATCGTAGACTGCCATGGGAAATGCGAAGTGGTGGAAAAGGAAGTGGATTATATAAGAGTGTGGATGCAGGAGAAACCTGGACAAAAATGGAAAAGGGTCTTCCAAAAGAAATGGGTAAAATGAGTATCAGTGTTTCTAGAGCCAATAGTGAAAAAGTGTATGCACTCATTGAAAGCGATACTCAAAAAGAAACAGGTGGTTTGTTTACGAGTGAAGACGCAGGAAAATCTTGGAACCGCGTTAGCAAGGATCATCGATTAACACAACGTGCCTGGTATTATATTGAAACTTTCGCAGATCCAAAAGAAGAGAATACAGTTTATGTATTAAATTCTCCAGGATTAAAATCTACAGATGGCGGTCGCACTTGGAACTATATCGGTGGTATTCATGGCGACTTTCACCAACTATGGATCAACCCTAATAACAATAAGAATATTATTATATCAAATGATGGAGGTGCTGGTGTAACGTTTAACGGCGGTAAGGTTTGGAGTACAGAAAATAACCAGCCAACTGCACAGTTCTATAGAATTAGTGTAGATAATTTATTTCCGTATAATATTTATGCTGGACAGCAAGACAATTCTTCTGTGAAAATAAAAAGCTGGAACCCGAGTGGTTGGCAAATAGATCAGAGTGATTGGACTTATACCGCAGGTGGTGAAAGTGCCTTCATTGCATTCGATCCTAACAATCCCAAACTTTCAATGGGTGGCAGTTATCAAGGAACGATTGGCTTGTTTGATAACGAGATCATGGAAGGTAAAAATATTATGGAAGCGCCCATACAGTATCAAAGTCTTCAGCCAAAGGATATGAAATATCGCTTTAACTGGAATGCACCAATTACTTATAGCGAGCACGAACCAAATACTTTTTATCACGCTGGTAATGTTCTTTTCAAAACATCCGACTATGGCAAAAACTGGATTGCGATCTCACCAGATCTAACCAAACACGATAGCACCAAAATGGGTATGAGTGGAACACCATATACCAATGAAGGAGCAGGTGGTGAAAACTATTGTACCATCATGTATGTAAAAGAATCAGCTCTTGAAAAAGGCGTGATCTATACAGGTAGTGATGATGGCGTTGTTAGTGTAACAACAGATAATGGCAAAAGCTGGAGTAACATTACTCCGCCAGACCTAGGAGAAGCCATTGTAAACTGTATCGATGTTTCTCCTTTTGATAAAGCCACCGCATTTATCGCAACTACTAGGTATAAGTTCAACGACTTTACACCATCTCTATACAAGACAACCAACTATGGTAAAACATGGAAAAAGATTGTCAATGGAATTCCTGATGGTGCTTATACAAGATGCATTAGAGAAGATCAAAGTAGAAAAGGTTTGTTATTTGCTGGTACAGAAACAGGTTTATACATTTCATTTAATGATGGAGAAAATTGGCAACAACTACAATTGGGTTTACCAATAGTACCCATTACAGATTTGAAAGTACACCAGGGTAACTTGATTGCTGCAACAATGGGAAGAGCCTTTTGGATCTTAGATGATCTTGCAGTATTGCGTCAATATGATGCTTCTAAGAATAATCAGTTTGCACTATTCCAACCAAAAGATACCTATCGTGTTTCGGGAGCAAGTATGCTTGATAAAGTGTATACTGATGAAGATCTAGAAACGCCATTACAATCAAGTGCTGGTTTAAATGCAGCTACGGGTGTTGTTTTATTTTATCAACTACCATCAAAAAAAGATTCGTCTGCAAAATATAGCCTCGAAATAAAAGATAGCAAAGAAAATTTAGTTAGAAAATATTCATCAGAAGTAGATAAAGATTTTGTGGGTGGTTATCCTGGTGGACCATCACCAGATCCTTTGTTACCAACCAATTCAGGCTTAAATCGTTTTGTTTGGGATCAACGATATCCTCCACAAACTGGTGTGATGAATGTATTTATTGAAGGGGGTTACGACGGACATAAAGTAATGCCAGGTGATTATACAGCTACTTTCAAATTTGGTAAAGAAAGTAAAACAGTTGCATTTAAAATTCTTGCTGATCCACGCATTAAAGGATCTGTAGCAGAATACGAAGCGCAACATGTATTACAAAGTAAAGTGGAAGCGGGCATTGTAGATATACATAGTTCTGTCAATAAAATGCGTAAACTCAATAAACAGATCGCAGATCTTACTGAACAATTAGAAGCAGGTGATACTACTGCAAATAAATCAATCCGTGATAAAGCAGCAGCTATCACAAAAACACTCAGTAAATGGGAAGACGCACTAGTTCAAACAAAAGCTCAAAGCAATGATGATATCATTAATTATATCAACAAACTAAGTGCAGATTATATTTTCTTGAAAGGAGACCTTGAGTCAAATATTCCTTATACTACAAAGGGTCAGGAAGATCAATATAAATTCCTCGATGGGCAATGGACTATTCTAAAAAACCAAATGAAAGATCTTGTAAATAAAGATGTAGCAGAACTCAATAAACTTTGCAAAGAGAAAGACGTTGCAAAAATTATTATAGGTTTATAAAACAAAAATGCCCCCGAGAATGGACTGCCCCCAAAAAGTTAGACACTTAATGGGGGCATTTTTTTTATTGCTGATTGTATTTCTTCTCTGCTTCTTTTGCTTTATCAAAGTCTAATACAACACCATTGATACAATAACGAAGTCCGGTTGGAGGTGGACCGTCTTCAAAGACATGTCCCAAATGCGATTTGCATCTACCACATTCCACTTCGGTTCTTTTCATTCCCAAGGTATTGTCTGGCAAATAAATTATAGATCCTTTACTAATCGGTTCATAAAAACTTGGCCATCCACAACCACTATCAAATTTGGTATCACTTTTGAATAAGGCATTACCGCAAGCCGCACAATAATAAGTACCTGCTTCTTTAAATTTTTCAAACTTGCTTGAATAGGGTCTTTCTGTTCCTTTTTTACGAGCCACATCGTAAACTTCTGGAGAAAGTATATTTTTCCACTCATCTTCTTTCATGACCACTTTACTATTGTCGGTTCGTGAATAGGCTGGATTATTCTTATTGTCCATTTTAGTTACTTTGTTTTGATCGTTTTGAGAATAACAGCTTTGCAAGCAAAACAGTGCTAATAAAACTGCGAGTATTGATTTCATATTTCTATTTTTTTTCTGACTGTATTTCGCTTTTAGTCATTTTGATTAATATCAAAATTTGATACGGCTCAATTCAGGTGATTTTGTTGTTTTTTAATCAATAAGTTGGCAAATAGTATCAATTAATGCTTTCTGGGCACCCTTTTTGTCATGTTAAAATAATTTTAATATGAGTTATTCGGCGAAAATTAAGTCAAAACCCTTCTTTTCTAACGCATTTGATACCTGAAAGTTCGGTGTTTGAACATTTTTAACGAATTAATTGGCTGTTAAATGTTATTTAAAGCTCAGGCCTTATATTTGCTCCTCATTCAAGGTTAGCAAGTACATGTTTAATATTATCCTATTTGGTCCTCCCGGAAGTGGAAAGGGCACTCAAAGTGAAAAGCTTATTGAAGCTTATGGATTAATACACTTATCTACCGGTGATATTTTAAGAAGAGAAATTGCAGCAGCTACTCCATTAGGTTTAGAAGCAAAGAGTTTGATGGACAAGGGCAATCTTGTTCCTGATGCCGTAGTAGTTGGAATGATTAGTTCTGCATTAGATAAAAATCCTCATGCAAAAGGATTTTTATTTGATGGATTTCCTCGTACAGAAGCACAGAGTGTTGCACTCGATAACTTATTAGCTGAAAAAAATACTGAAATAGGTGTTGTATTAGCATTGGATGTTAGTCGCGAAGAATTAGTGAAACGTTTATTGCAAAGAGGTTTAACTAGCGGACGTCCAGATGACGTTAACGAAAACATTATCAGCAACAGAATTGTAGAGTATCAAACAAAAACTATGGTTGTTGCAAATTATTATAGTAAGTTCGATAAAGTAGTTCATGTGAAAGGAGAAGGAACAGTAGAGACTATTTTTGAATCCCTCCGCAGCGAAATCGATAAAAGATTGTCTAATAAATAGTAAGATTTTCAACCAATACCAACTGCGATCCCGCTCTAACTAGGCGGGATCATTTTTTTTCCAACCTATCAAGCGTTAGCTTTGTTTCAAACTACACGAATGAGGCAACTGGAAAACTATATTCTTGGTCGTTGGATCAAGGGCGATGGTGAAGGTCAAACTTTATTTCATGCCGTTAACGGTGAAGCAATTGCTACGGCTAGTACACGTGGATTAGATTTTGCAGCAGCACTGCACTATGCTCGTCAAAAAGGCAATCCCGCACTTCGCAAAATGAGTTTTCAAGAAAGGGGTTTGATGTTGCGGGCTCTTGCGTTACACTTAAGAGAGCACTTAGCTAAATTCTATGAAATAAGTTATCAAACTGGTGCAACTAAGGCAGACAGTTGGGTTGATATTGAAGGAGGAATCGGGAACTTATTTGCTTATGCATCTCTGCGTAGAAAATTCCCTGACCAACCTTATTGCTTAGATGGTGAATACCATTCATTAGGAAAGGCGAATACTTTTATGGGTCATCACTTATTGATTCCTAAAGAAGGTGTTGCGATACATATCAACGCATATAATTTTCCTGTGTGGGGTATGCTCGAAAAAATTGCAGTGAATTTATTAGCTGGTGTTCCCGCAGTTGTAAAGCCTGCCACGGTAACTTCTTATTTAACGGAGGTAGTAGTTCGTGAAATTGCCGCATCAGGCATATTGCCAGAAGGTGCATTACAATTGATCTGCGGTAGCGCAAATAATCTTTTGGATTTTGTAGACGCTCAAGATATTATCACATTCACGGGTTCAGCAACTACCGGACAAATGCTAAAAGCACATCCCAAAGTTTTGTCAGAAAACGTTCCCTTCACAATGGAAGCCGATTCTTTAAACTCTATTGTACTTGCTGAAGACGTTGATCCTTCAATGCCTGAGTGGGATCTGTTTATTAAAGAAGTAAGAAGAGAGATGACTACAAAATGCGGACAAAAATGTACTGCCATTCGTCGCATATTTGTTCCAGAAAATAAGATCGAAGACGTACAGATTGCTCTTGGCAAAGCCTTATCAGAAACAATTATTGGAAACCCATTGAACGAAAAAGTTCGTATGGGATCGCTTGCTGGACAAACACAACGAAAAGAAGTGAAAGAGCAGGTACAAAAATTATTGGCAACTTCTCAAATCATATATGGATCAATGGATAGCGTTTCTGTATTAGATGCAGATGCAGAAAAAGGATCTTTTATTAGTCCGCTCTTACTACTCAATCAACAACCCATGAGTAGTTCCGCGGTTCATGAAGTGGAGGCATTTGGACCGGTTTCAACATTAATGCCATATAGCAGTTTAGAAGAAGCAATTGCCATGGTTAAACTTGGTAAGGGTTCTTTGGTGAGCTCAATTGTAACCAACGATCCAACTATAGCAACCACCTATACCATCGGTGCAGGAACTTATCACGGAAGAATACTGATCTTGAATCGGACTTGCGCAAAAGAAAATACGGGTCATGGTTCCCCTTTACCATTACTAGTGCATGGTGGACCAGGCAGAGCAGGTGGCGGTGAGGAAATGGGGGGCGTGCGCGGAGTGAAACATTATATGCAACGTGTTGCGATACAAGGTTCACCCGATATGATCACTGCTATTAGTAAAGTGTATCAGCCTGGCGCTACAGGAATCATTGATGAAGTGCATCCATTTAAAAAATATTATGAAGAATTGGAAGTAGGTAATCAAATCATTACTGCGAAAAGAGTTATCACAAAAACAGATATCGATGCTTTTGTCGATTTGAGTGGCGATCATTTTTACGCGCATTTATCAGAAACCGATTTTAAAGGAACCATGTTTGAAAAGCAGGTTGCACATGGATATTTTATTATGAGTGCAGCCGCCGGTTTATTTGTAGATAGCTACGAAAAAAATCCGGTCTTATTAAATTATGGTATTGATGAATTGCGTTTTACAAAACCAGTCTATGTGGGCGATAGCATTCAAGTTAGATTTACTTGCAAAGAAAAAATTCCACAAACAAAAAAAGAAATTTCAGATATTGATAAAGGAATTGTGAAATGGCTGGTCGAAATTTTAGACAGTGAAAATGAAATGGTGGGGGTTGCTACCATTTTAACAATGGTTGCTAGATTGAATCAAGAATAAATTGATCGTATGATGCAGATACAGTTGCCTTATGTTACTTATCAAGTTTCAAATAATATTGGAACCATTGAATTTTTTACGCCTCAGCACAACTCAATGCCAGGCGCTATTCTAGAGAAATTAGCAGCTTTGATAGAAGAAGCTGGGAATGATGCAAATAGTAAAGTATTGATTTTGCAAACGGCTGGAGAAAAGACCTTTTGTGCTGGTGCATTTTTTGATGAACTATTGTTGATCCAAAACGAAGAAGAAGGAAAACAATTCTTTAGTGGGTTTGCTAAAGTGATCAATGCCATGCGTAAGTGTCCAAAATTTATTATTGGAAGAATTCAAGGCAAGGCAATTGGCGGTGGCGTTGGATTGGCCGCAACCTGTGATTATACATTTGCAACAACTGAAGCGTCTATTAAACTTTCCGAATTAGCTGTAGGAATTGGCCCCTTTGTTGTAGCACCAGCTATCATCAATAAAATCGGAAAATCTGCTACTTATGAATTAGCCATTGATGCCACCAATTTTCGTTCTGCTGCATGGGCGAAAGAAAAAGGATTATACACTGAAATTTTTAAAAGCATAGAGGAGATGGATATTGCCATCCAAAAATTAGCATTTACCCTTGCGGTATCCAGTGAAAAAGCAATGAGTGAAATTAAAAAAGCTTTTTGGCAGGGCACAGAGGATTGGGATACCACTCTTTATGATCGTGCAGCCATTAGTGGAAAGCTAATTGTTACAGAAGAAGCAAAATCTTATCTCATGGCTTTCAAGAAATGGAAATAATATCTATATATTACTATTCAATTGCCCTCTATGAAAATTTTGAAACGAATTCTCCTGTCTTTACTAGTAATTATTTTACTGATTGCAGGTGCTTCTTATTTTTATTTGCGCTCATTACAGCCCAAATACGAAGCCAACCTACAACTTCCTGGACTACAATCTCAGGTAGAAGTTTTGTACGACAACTACGCCATTCCGCATATTTATGCGCAAAATGAAGAAGACTTGTTTTATGCTTTTGGTTATGTGCACGCACAAGACAGATTGTTTCAAATGGAAGTATTGAGACGTTTAGCCGATGGAAGATTATCAGAAGTATTTGGTGATAAAGCGCTGCAAAGTGATAAATTTTTTAGAATGCTCAGCTTTCGTGAACACGCAAAGCTTACGCTGGCAACGGTTTACAAGGATCCTAATGCGCCATTTGTAAAAGCAGCGAAAGCATATCTGAAAGGCATTAATCAATATATCAAAGTTGGTAAGACTCCCATAGAATTTACGATTGCAGGTATCACTAAAACTGAATTTAGCCTAGAGGACATGGAAATTATTGTAGGCTACATGGGATACACTTTTGTTGGAGCATTTCGTGCAGAATCGGTAGCTACACAAATAGCAAGTAAGTATGGCATGGATTATTTCAATGATGTACTCAACGGCTGGCCAGATTCATTACATAAAATTCCTATTCAAGCTGGAGAAAATAAAGCCCTACAAAGTGCTGCGAATACTTTAACCACGATGGCTAAAGATGTTACTGCCATGCAAAACAATTTAATGTTCCCTCCTTTCTTTGGTTCAAATGGATGGGTCATTTCTGGTAGCAAAACAAAATCGGGAAAACCAATTTTATCAAACGATACACATATTGCATTTTCTCAACCTTCTATTTGGTATGAAGCAGAATTAGTTTGTCCAGGTTTTAATATCTATGGTAATTTCTTAGCAGGTACTCCTGTTCCTGCATTGGGCCATTCTGATAAAGGTGGCTGGGGTTTAACCATGTTTGAAAATGATGATGCAGATTTCTTTAGAGAAAAGCGCAATCCTGCAAATGCCAATCAGGTTTGGTATAAAGACCATTGGGAAGATCTTTTGGTACGCAAAGAAACTATCAAAATAAAAGGTAAACCAGATCTAGCATTTGATATCAAAAAATCACGCCACGGATTTATCATGAATGGTGCATTTGATGGCGTAAAAGATATTGAAGATCCGATTGCACTGTGGTGGGTTTACCATCAATTCCCCTGCAGGCATTTACAGATCTTTTATAATTTGAGTCATGCTTCAAATGTTGCAGATGCTGCAATTGCAGTGGAACCATTAACTGCACCCGGGCTCAATTTTATGTGGGCAGATACTTCTGGAAATATTGCTTGGTGGGCGGCTGGTAAATTACCGATTCGTCCGAAGCACGTAAATCCACAAATCATTTTGGATGGTTCAACAGGTTTGGATGATCCACAAGGTTGGTTAGACTTTAAACAAAACCCACAAATTTTAAATCCAGCTCGTGGGGTATTGTATACCGCAAACAATCAACCAATGGATATGGGAACTGGATTAGTTCCGGGTTATTATGTTCCTGCAAACCGCGCTGCAAGGATCGAAGAATTGGTATTTACTGATAAGAAAGATTGGACAGAAGAAACTCTTCGTGCAGTCATCAATGATGTACAATCCACAAATTATCCAAGACTACTTTCAAAAATTTTACCCGTGATCAATAAAGAAAAATTGAGCGGTGCTGCACAAAATTGTTATCAGATTTTGAGTAAGTGGGATGGGATGCATGGTTTGGAAAATGTAGAACCTACCATTTTTTATAAATTCATACACCTCGTAAATAAATATGCATTAGAAGATGAATTAGGTAAAGAAGATTTTCAATCATTCGAAAATCAAGCAAGCTTAAAAAGAAATATGGAAAGCTTTTTCCAGAATGATAGTTCCAAATGGTGGGATAATATTCAAACACCTGAAAAAGAAACTCGAGCTGAAATATTTGCGAAAGCATTGAACGATGCAACAGTTGAATTAAATAAACAACTAGGAGAAAACACCGCAAATTGGCAATGGAAAAAAGTACATAGTATCGAACACAAACATCCGCTAGGTATTGTTCCTGGTTTTGGAAAATGGTTCAATGTTGGTCCGATTGCTGTTAACGGTGGTAAAGAAACCATCAACAATCTCGACTTCAATTTAGATAGTAGCGGATTGTACAAAGTATTATACGGACCAGCCCTTCGCCGTATCATCGACTTTGGAAATACTAGTAAGGCAATGAGTGTAAATCCAACCGGTCAGTCTGGTTACTTCATGAACAAGCACTACGATGATCAAGCAAAAATGTTTGCTGAGGGAGGAAAGAGACCAGAACTATCACGCCGTGAGGACGTGGAGAAAGTAATGATTGGGAAGACAGCTTTTAATAGATAAAAGATTATAGATAAAAGTGAAGAGAGGTTGGGGAGCTAGTAAGTGAAGAGTTTAGCGCCGAACACGGTCTCATAAAAAAGAAACCCTTGACTGAACGCCAAGGGTTTCTTTTTTCTTTTAGCTGGGTTGCAACTCTTAACTTAGAACCTTTTCTCCTCTCTTCACTTTTATCTTTTATCTCTTCACTTCTTCTTCCTCCTCTCTTCACTTTTATCTCTTATCTCTTCACTTTCTTCTACCAGCCTATTCCATAATCCTCCCCATTATTCGAACTCCCGCCCCAGATGGATTTGTGTTTATCATCTAAATAAATGGCGTTGATTGGTCCAGAAGTTCTATTGCCCAAACTAATTTTGTAGCCCATTTTTTTCAACGCATCAGACACAGCTGGTTTGGTTGAATTTGACAATAATATATTTCCAGCTTTAGGTTTTCTATCGTTCATTTTTGTTCCACCTAATGATAACCATAACTGATTCGTATTGAAATTTGGTGCTTCAGTTGCTTCTTGAACAGTCATATTAAATTCAACCATGTTTAAAAAGAACTGCAGCAAATTTTGATCCTGTGTGTCGCCACCTTGTACACCAAAACTGATCAATGGTTTTCCATCTTTCAATGCCAAAGAAGGTGTTAATGTAACTCTTGGTCTTTTTCCAGGTGCAACTACATTGAAAGGATCAACAATGCTATCCAAAACAAAGCTCTGCATCCGCTGACTCATTCCAATGCCCGTCTTACCTGCAACACAAGCAGGGAGCCATCCACCACTTGGAGTGATTGAAACTACCCAGCCAGAACTGTCTGCTGCTTCAACAGAAGTAGTACCACGCCAAAGCCTGTCGTGATAAGCTTCATCACTAGTAGTAATACTGTTTTTCAAATCTTCCATGCTGATATAACTAGTTTGATCGTGTTTAGGTACGGCAGTTCCTTGAATGGCAGTTGTATCAGTAAGTAATTTTCTTTTTTGAAGTAACGATAAATACGGATTCGTTTTCCCTTCATAAGGATAAGGATCACCTGGTGCAATATTCGGATCATTCTTATCTAGCAAAATTTGTTTAGCCCTATCTTTTGCATAAGCTTTACTCAATAATCCTTGTATTGGAATATTTGGAGAGAACGCAGGATCGCCATAATAAAAATCGCGATCAGCGAAACTCATACTCAATGCTTGATATACGGTATGAATGTATTGCGGACTATTATAGCCCATTGATTTTAGATCAATGTTTTCTAGAATATTCAACCCTTGCAATAACATAGGTCCTTGTGTCCATTCTTGTAATTTATAAACTTCTATGCCTTTATAATTAACGTGCAAAGGCTCTTCTATTTTTGGTTTCCAATTAGCGAGATCATTCATAGTGATCAAACCACCTTGTTCATTATTACCTCGCACAAATTCTTTGGCAACATCACCAGTATAGAACCGATCATAAGCAGCCATGATCGCAGCTTTACGACTTTTTTTATTTTTTAATGCAGCTTGTTCTGCGTCTACCAATTTGGTCAATGTTTCAAGCAAATCTTTCTGTACAAAAATTTCTCCTGCTTCAGGAGCTTCTCTCTTTTGACCAAGGTGCGGTAAGAAAATGGCTTTTGAATATGGCCATCCTTTCAACATTTCTTTACCCCGCTCCATACTATTGGCGGTCTGTGCTTCAATCGGATACCCTGCAGCTAACTGCATAGCAGGTGCCAAAACCTCTTTCAAACTCATGGTGCCAAATTCGCTAAGCATCAAACAGAGTCCACCGAAAGTACCAGGTGTAACTGCCGCTAACGGACCGTATTCAGGAGGAAAATCATAGCCCTTACTTTTGAAGAATTCAACAGTTGCTCCTGTAGGTGCAACACCCAATGCATTGATAGCAATTACTTTTTTTGTTTTTGGATTATAGATCAGTGCCTGTGTTTCACCACCCCAACTCAACACATCCCACATGGTACAGGTTGCCGCTAACATGGCGCAAGCAGCATCAACTGCATTGCCGCCTTTTTGAAAAACGATTGATCCTGCTGTTGCTGCAAGTGGCTTTCCTGTTACGGCCATCCAATTTTTTCCGTGTAAAGGGGGCTTTTGAGTAGGCTGTGCAATACTATAAGATGTACTCAAAATCAAAATCAGAACTGGGAGGTATTTTTTAAGCATATACATTTTTATTGATGAGATAAATGATATGCTTAAAAATAGCGAGTATTTTTGATAATATTACTCAAACAGCCATCGATGAAGATTTCATATATACTGAATAAGGACCATAATAATTTGAATCTTATTCGATTGATCTTGGCATCGATGGTGATTGTGGGGCATTCTGCAATTTTGAACGGAGGATCCAACTATTGGGTAGATCCAATTACCTATTTTTTTTCCTTTGCAGCTTCCGGCCCTTGGGCAGTGAATCTTTTTTTCTTCATTAGTGGTTTAGTTGTTACAAATAGCCTGATCAATAATCGGAAGCCTTTGCAATTTGTTGTTGCGCGCCTTTTTAGAATTATGCCAGCTTTTGCGTTTGTCGTTATCTTATCAGCATGCCTTATCGGGCCCATTGTTAGCAGATTCCCAATTAATCAATATTTTAATATTAGCACAACCTATACTTATATCACAGAAAATTTACTTTTTCAGGTATACTATAATTTGCCTGGTGTATTCGAGAATAATTTTTATAAAAACGCGGTGAATGGCTCTTTATGGACACTTGCTTATGAAATGAGTTGCTATGTTATTTTACTTGCTGTGTTCTTGATTGTTCGGAATAAAGGCAAGGTTTTTTATAATGTTATTCTCGGACTTATTATTCTAGAAGGTTTTTCGCCTTATAAATTTATTTTTAATTGGCTTGGTACCAATCCCGAAATCAATTTACTTCCTGCTGCTTTTGCCTTAGGATCATTGCTTGCAATCAATGCAGATGAAATTAAAATTGATCGGTTTTCTGTACTTGGTGTTATGCTGATCTATTATTTCTTTCGTACATCGGGATATGCCAACCTATTTTTCAATATTGCATCCAGCATCACTATTTTATATATTTCCTCCAATAAGTATTTCAACTTTTACAGACCTAAGTATGATGTTTCTTTTGGTGTATATCTCTGGGGGTTCATTGTGCAACAAACACTCTATCATTATACCGGAAAAATATACGTTGGCTGGCATTGTGTTTTATCCATAGTCATTTCATTTGTGCTTGCCTATATTACCCACTTCTTAATTGAAAAGCCAGGTATCAATCTCGGTAAAAAATTGGCCCCATTTACCAACACGGTTTTATAACTAATTTTTTTTCTGGAACTGTTGTTTAACTTTTAAATAATCAATAAAGTACAACACTTTAAAAGAGAGGTTATTGTTCTGTGGCGATTGAACTGTATGATTTAAATTATTGAAGTACCCGTCAGTTACATCTGTACCATAGGCATAAATGGAATTCTTCCAAACTATATTCATAAAACTTCCCGGTGCAAATTCCCAGCTAAAAACCGCATCTACATTGAAAGAATTAAAACTATTATTTGCATTTCCTTTATAGATATTGTTCTTTCCTAGATCGCCATTTTGCAATAATGTAAAATATTCTAGGTATTCGACCTTACTCCAATAATGCCTAATCCGAGTAGTTATCCCTATTTTTTTATTGAAATTATATTTGATATTAAGTCCATTTTCAACGGTATGCAAGTTTCTTCTACCGAATATGATTTCAGCCCCATTATTGTCTGCAAACCCTACACTGTTATGGATATACTGGTAAAACAAATCATTGCCAATTGATAACTTATTATTGAATTGATACTTTTGTGATAAACGCACATCATATCGTCTTCCATCTTCCAAAGTGCGGATCCCGTGTAATAGATCAATAGAATAGGTATATTTTTTGGCCTGATCACCCATATAGCCAAGTTCAATTCCCTTTGCTTCTGTAGAGTGAAATACACGGCCTGCAGATCTTGGTTCATAAAAATCATTTCCGGATGGTTCATACCAGATCGATCCAAAAGCATAACCCAGGTTCTTTAATTGCCCATTTAGATTCATATTAATATTCGCATTCTGAAAATCTCCTGGCTGATACCTCCTTGAATAATTTATGTTGAAATTGTAGTACAAATTATTAAACCATTTGGTGGGTTTGGTCCATTTATATCCCAGGTATACAAAATGGTCTAAATAATTATTCGTGAACAGAATTCCTAGATCATTGATGTCGTACTTGTCGTTCGTTAGCTCTTGTCCGACTTGAAAATTAAACCTACCACCAGTTTTTCCAAATGTGAATTTGTGAGAATAGCCATTGATGTTTTGTCCGTTGATTCCGAATTGTGAACTATTCGCAATTTTTCCCTGCCATTCGTAAGTATTCTTTTTATTATTGAAATCAAATAAGAAGGCGCTCACATTGGCATCATAATCAGTGCCACTGCGCATAGTATTGGTATTGATAAAAGAAACAGAGGAATTGTATTTCAAACTTTGATCTAAAACCATAATATTATAATTGATTAAAGGAGCAGTTTGAATTTTTCTGCTATGACCATGATCATCACCTACAGTTGCGTACATAGCATTTGTAATAGCATTGAAAAATCCCATCCCTAATCCACCTTGTGTTCGTCCTGAAATTTTAAAGGCGTTGAGTAATTTTGATTCAGTGGGATTATCAATGATTCTTTCATTAGGATTCATTTGATTATACACATCATCGTGGTGCATCGGTGTGCTGCCTACTCTTCTCGAATAAAAAAGATTGCCTTTCGTAAATAGTTCTGTTCCCTCGGTAAAAAAACTTCGATTTTCGTTGTATTTTACTTCGAAGGGAGTTAGGTTGAGCACCTGATTATCGCTTTGTACCTGACCAAAATCAGGGATTAGTGTCATGTCTAAAGTAAAGCTTTGATTGATCCCATATTTTACATCCATCCCGCCATTGATACTAGCTTTTGTGTTACTCACTGCAGGATCGTTATAGGGGTAATGGTTAACGTAAGTTGATAAATACGGACTGAATTGCAAACGTAATGGTGGTTTAATATTTTCTAAGCCTGTCCATATAGCTTCTTGTGTGAGAATACCATTTACAGTTGGATCAACTGGATTCCAAGAAAATATTTCGGATGATTTTTTTCTTTGACGTATTAAAGTCATACCCCAATCTTGCACATTTTTTGTACTGAATCGGATTGCAGAAAGCGGTAGAAAAATTTCAAAGGTCCAGCCATCATTCTTGATTTTGGAAGCACATTTCCAAACTGCATTCCAACTAAAATCTTCATTATTGCCATTAGGATTTGGCGAAAACTTTGCATCCATTTGCTCACCAAGTGGTGTGATAAAGTATTCAAACCCATTTAGCTTGTCTCTATAGGTATCAAAGATGACGCCCACAAAATCATTATTTCCAAATCCATCCCTTCCTGCTAATTCTGTTAATATACTGTCTCTAGATGCTTCATGGCAGTATCCTCCAATATATACACCTTCATCACTATACAACAAATACATTTCTGTACGATTCGCATTCGACTCTTTCTTTCCAGGTGTAGGTCTGAATTCGACAAAGTCTGTAGCTAGTGGAGCTGTTTGCCAGGCAGAGTCGTTCAAATCACCATCAATAACGATTTTGCCAACAACCCTTTTAGCAGGCATGGTTTTCGGCGCTGGCGTCTGTGCAAAAGCATTAGAAGCAGTGATGATTAGTATAGATAAAGTAAGTATTAACTTTGGGGTTCGATTCATAGTTTTGATATTGAAGACAAAGTAAGACGTTGCAATAGCGCGTTATGTTACCGCTTATACCAATAAAATCTTATTTAACATTCATTAGCATTCATTAACCTATCCAAAAAGAAAGCGAGACATTATTCATTAATCAATCAATTTCTTTAGATTTGAGAACATGAGATTTGTTTTTTCCTTTCTGGTTATTAGCTTGTTCATCAATCACGCGAGTGCACAAAACATGGCTGTTGAGAGTTTTCAAAAGAACTTTCAAATACATATTGTGCATACTTCAACGCCGTTAAAAGTGGATGGTATTTTAGATGATAGTATTTGGACTGTTGCCGAAAAAAAATCTGATTTCTTTTTAAAATTTCCAACCGATGAAGGAAGACCTAAAAGAAAAACAACTGTACAGATCGCATACGACGATAAATATTTATACCTAGCATACACTTGTTACGATTCGGGTAAAAGCCAAATACAAAGCCTCAAAAGAGATGTGGGGCACATTGATAATGATGGCGTTGGATTTATTGTTGATCCTTTAAATAGTAAGACAACTGGGTTTTTCTTCGTAGTAAACTCCATGAATGCTCAATCAGAAGATCAGATCAGTGCCAATCAGGATGGTGAACTTTCTTGGAGTTGGAATAATAAATGGTTTTCTGGAACCCATCATTATGATGATCGATGGACAGCCGAAATGGCAATCCCTTTTAAAAGTCTTCGATATCCGCCAGGTAGTTCTTTGTGGGGTGCCAACTTCTTAAGGGTCGACATGAAAAATAATGAGTATTCAGGATGGACACATGTTCCCACAAATTTCAAGATCTATAATATGGCATTTACTGGATCATTGATCTGGGATAAACCACCACCTAGTGCAGGTAAGAATATGGTAGTGATTCCCTACATCAGTGGAAATGTAGAAAGTGATCAAGAAAATGGAATTAAAACAAATTCTGGATCAAATGTGGGGCTAGACAGTAAAATTGCATTGAACTCTTCTTTGAATTTAGACCTTACCATCAATCCAGATTTTTCACAAGTAGAAGTAGACCAACAAGTAACCAATTTAACGAGGTTCAATATTTTTCTTCCCGAAAAAAGATCCTTCTTCTTAGAGAACTCAGACATATTTGGTGAGTATGGCATTCCGGGTTTTATGACACCTTTTTATTCTAGAAAAATTGGATTGGACAGTAATAATAATCCCATTCCAATCATTGGTGGCGCAAGGCTTTCAGGAAGTATTAATAAAACTACGAGGATCGGGATCATGGATATTCAAACTGGTGCAAAGGGAAATTATTCTCCGGAAAACTATGCGGCAATTTCCATTTTCAAAAACTTGTTTGGTCGTTCTTCAATCAAAGGATATTTTTTAGATCGTGAGAATTTTCAATCAGATGCACAGAAAAAACAAAATCCATTAAATGCTTATGGCAGAAACGCTGGACTCACATTTGAATATGGAAGTATGGATGGGAAATGGGCTGGATGGTTAGCTTATCATCTTTCTATGAAGCCTGGAATAAAAGGAGATAATGGATATGGTGAAACAGGATTTTCATATGGGGGCAAGAAATTGTCAGTGATGGTTGATTTGGTATCAATGGGTACTAATTATTATACAGATATGGGTTATGTACAAAGGATCTTGAATTACGATGCTGCTCGCGACACTTCGATTCGTGTAGGTTTTAATCACTGGTTTACAAATATTACTTATCGAACTTATCCTACAAATAGCAGATTAGGAAGAGTTACTTACAAATTGGAAAATTATTTGGTAGTAAATCAAGATTATTCTTTCAATGAAAATGATTTGAATCTAACGGTACAATCAGAGTATAAAAATACTTCGATGTATAAAATTCAAGTGAATCATAATGAGTTGAATTTGTTGTACCCTATTTCTTTTACAGATAAAACACCACTCCCTGCTCAGAACTATCACTATTCAAATGTTGTGTTCAATTACTTTTCCGATTCTAGGAAAACATTGGGATATACCTTAGGTTTTACTGCTGGACAATTTTATAATGGAAGTATACAATCTTTAACAGCCAGTATCATATATAGAAGTAGGCCGCATTTTAATCTCATATTGCAAACAGAATACGACAAACTACTCTTCCCAGATCCATATGGTAATACCGAATTATTGCTCTTGTCTCCAAAGATTGAATATAGTTTCAGTACCAAAACTTCCTGGACCACCTTCTTACAATACAATACGCAACAAAATAATTTCAACATCAATAGTCGTTTTCAATATCGATTCAAGCCAATGAGTGACCTGTATATTGTATTTACAGACAACTATTTTACAACACCCTTTATGCTGAATAAGAATAAAGCCATTGTGTTTAAACTAAACTATTGGCTGAATTTGTAATGGTCAAAGTTCAAAGAACAGCGCTATAATTTTTTGCCAAAATCATCAGCAGACAGCATTTAATTGATTTAATTCCTAATTTGGGGCAAATAGTCATTTAAATGCTTAAGCCAATCCATATTAGAGTTATTGGATCAATTCTTATATTGATCATTATTATATTAATTGATTATAATTTGGTTTCAGAAATTACCCTTGCTATTTTTTACATGATTCCCATCATTATATTTTCGTATCAAAATACTTTACCCTTTTTTTATTCGCTTATTTTTAGTTTTATCTGCGGTTTCTCTTGGAGTTATGTAGATTATCTAACTCATCCTTATTCTGAAGAAATATACAGAATAGTAAATGGCATTACACGTATTGGAGTTTCTCTTTTAGCTGCCAAGGCAGTGAATCAGTATTTTGTAGAAAAATTATTAAGGAAAATAATTTACGATCAAAAAGAACAATTAGAAATTGCAAATGCTGAACTAAATGCCTCACAAGTTGAGTTGAATAAGTTTATTGGAATGGCAGCTCACGACATTCGTAATCCTGTTGGTTCTATTAAAATGATCGCAGAAATGTATTTAACAAAAGAAGGCGTTTCTGAAGAAGCAAGGAAATGGATTCAAATGGTTGAAACGGCAGCCAATAATTCGTTGCAAATCTTAAACGATACTTTAAATATAAGTAAGATACAATCCGGCACTATTGATTTGAATAAAACAAAATCTGATTATATAAAATTTATCAATGATTCTATTGTAGCAAATCAATATTTAGCAATCAACAAAAATCAGAAAATTGTTTTTGAATCTGATCTTAGTGCAGTTGAAGTAAATTTTGACGGTAGTCGTCTTTCACAAGTATTCAATAATTTGCTTACTAACGCAATTAAGTATTCGAATACTGATACAACTATTACGGTTAAGGTTAATTATTTAGATAATAAAAAAGATCAAATATTAACCAGTGTCATAGATCAGGGTTTAGGGATTGATGAAAAATATCATGCTACATTGTTTGTGCCCTTTACTACAACAGCAAACAAACCAACCAGTAATGAATCTTCTACTGGTTTAGGATTGGCTATTGTGAAACGAATTGTTGAACTTCATAAAGGAACCATCAGCTTCACCAGTGAAAAAGGTAAGGGTTCTAATTTCTTTTTTACTATCCCAATTGCCTAAATAGTATGTGGAAATTTTATTGTTTGTAATTTGAGGTTTTTGCTTGAATGAGATTTATCAAAGGAAAGCCATTGAATATAGCGTACCTTCTACTTCTCAACTAATGTATATGTCATTTATTGATTATTATGAAGTATTAGGAATCAATAAAAATGCCAACGAAGATGACATTAAGAAAGCCTATCGAAAACTAGCCCGAAAATTACATCCAGATCTAAATCCGAACGATAAGGATGCCCATGCTAAGTTTCAAAAAATCAATGAGGCTAACGAAGTATTGAGCGATCCTGATAAAAGAAAAAAATACGACCAATACGGAGAGCATTGGGAACACGGCGAAGAACATGAACAGGCGCAACGCGCGCAACGTAGACAAAGGAACACCTCTCAACAAAGCTATGAAGGCGATTTTGACGAGTCGAACTTCTCAGACTTTTTTGCTTCCATGTTTGGTGGCAATGCTGCAGGGGGAAGTAGTAGGACTCAGGCCAAATTCCGTGGACAGGATTTTAATTCTGAATTATCCATCACTTTAGAAGAAGCTTACACAACGCACTCTAGAACTCTTAAAATACAAGATAAAAATATTCGTATCACCATCCCGGCTGGAATTGAAAACGGACAAACTATCAAATTGAAAGGCTACGGTGGGAAGGGTGTCAATGGTGGACCAGACGGAGATTTGTTTATTAAGTTCGCCATTTCAAATGCGCATAATATGAAACGTTCTGGTAATGATTTACATACTTCTGTTGACTTAGATCTATATACTGCTATTTTAGGTGGAGATAAGACTATTGATACACTGAGTGGAAAAATAAAATTGAAAATAAAACCGGAAACTCAAAATGGAACTAAGTCTAGATTAAAGGGTAAGGGCTTTCCATTATATAAAAAAGAAGGTGAATTTGGCGACCTATATATAAGCTATCATGTAATAGTGCCAACAAATCTTACTGAAAAACAAAAAGAATTATTTACCGAGCTTCAAAAACTATCTCAATAAAATTGCACTATATGGAAATGCAAGAGTATATACCGATTGAGCTTTTTTGTAGACAGCATGGGGTTGAAGTAACTGTTATTAGTTCGTTACAAGAATATGGCTTGATTGAGATTTTAAAGATCAACGAAACGCAATGCTTACAATCGAATCAATTAGCAGAAGCAGAAGCAATTGTACGGTTGTATAGAGAATTGGATATTAACCCTGAGGGTATCGATGCCATCATGAATTTACTACAGCGCATCAAAGAAATGCATTCACAAATTCAGCACCTAAAAAATAGGCTACGTCTATATGAAGACGATTGTATTTGAAATTAGTAACTTCAAAATATATTCAATCAAGACTAATTGACTTTCATGCAACAATTTCAGATGAAATGCATTTTTACAATGCTATTATTTTGCTGTTTTGTTTTTCAAGATTCGTTTGCACAATACAGCCCCGCCAAAATTTATCATCAAGACCCAATAAAGTACGATACTGTTTCAAAACATTACAAAACAGCATATCAACCTAAAGCCCCAATTGGAGCACCGAATATTGTTCTGATCATGTTAGATGATGTTGGATTTAGTACGGCAGGTGTGGTAGGCGGACTAGCAGAAACACCTGTCATGGATCAATTAGCGGCAGGAGGATTGATCTACAACAACTTTCATACTACAGCGCTTTGTGCGCCATCAAGAGCCGCATTGTTAACAGGAAGAAATCATCACTCTGTGAATATGGGTCATTTTACAGAAACCGCATTTGATGCTCCTGGATACGATGGAAACATGCCATTTGAAAAAGCAACGATGGCAGAAGTTTTAAAAGAAAATGGGTACAACTGTTTTATATTGGGTAAATGGCATTTAACACCCGTCTCTGATAGAACCGCAGCAGGCCCCTTTAATCGATGGCCAACAGGAAGAGGCTTTGATCGTTTTTATGGATTTTTAGAATCAGCCACTGATCAATACTATCCTGTTCTCTGGGAAGGAATTACTAGAGCAAATATAGATACCGGATTAGGAAAACACTTGAATACTATTTTGGCAGATAAAGCCATTCAATATGTTCGTCAGCAACAAACGGGCAATCCTGGAAAGCCTTTCTTATTATACCTCGCACCTGGAACTGTACACTCACCCATGCAGGTTGATAAAGAATGGATCGATAAATACAAAGGCAAGTTCGATATGGGTTGGGATCAATATCGTGAGATAGTATTGGAACGACAAAAAAAATTAGGTGTAGTACCACAGTATGTGACCCTACCTGCACGTAACGAAAAAATTCCTGCTTGGGAAACATTATCTGCTGATGAAAAGAAAGTAATGTCAAGAGCAATGGAAGCGCATGCAGGATTTTTATCTCAAGCCGATCATGAAATAGGAAGGGTTATTGATTATATCAAAAGCATTGGGCAACTAGAAAATACTATTGTCCTTGTTATTATTGGAGATAATGGTGCTACAAAATATGCAGCCGATATTTCTGGCGTTCCAGCAGGGATGGAAAAAGCATCTCATGAAGAAAGGGTAAGAGCTGCTTTGAAAAATATTGATCAGATTGGCAGAAAGAATTTTAAAGGCGACATTCCACTTGGTTGGACACAAGCTACCAATGCTCCATTCAAACTTTGGAAAGGAGATGCAAATTCAGAAGGTGGAACACATAATCCAATGATTGTATATGCTCCAAAATATATCAAAGAAAAAGCTGCGATCAGAAGTCAATACGTTCATTTAATAGATATTTGTCCAACCCTTGTTGAGCTTACGAAAGCTACTATTCCAGTAAACATCAATGGATATAAACAAGCTCCGATGGAAGGCCAGAGTTTTGTCAACACATTGAATGATGCTAAAGCAAAAAGCAAACATCAGCTACAATATTTTGAAACAGGTGCATCGAGGGCATTGTATAAAAATGGATGGAAGGTGGAAGCTTATCATCATTTAGGAACATCCTATAAAGAAGATGTTTGGGAATTGTATGATATGGAACACGATTTTAATGAACTTCATAATCTTGCAAAAAAATATCCAGAAAAATTAAAAGAGTTAAAAGAGGCCTTTGAAAAAGAAGCTCAGAAATATCATGTTTATCCATTACACGATTCTTGGTTTCCAGCTAACCCCTATTTACAGATCAGCGATAGTAGGTGGAAGGAAGCTAAAGAAGATTAATCATTAAACTATACCATATGCATAACGAATATGAAATACTGCTTAGGTTTTTAATGGCTGCCTTATGGGGTGGAATCGTTGGTGCAGAAAGACAATATAGAAGCAAATCTGCAGGCTTCCGAACCATGATCATGATTTCAATGGGAGCGTGTTTCTTTACAATGATGTCGATGTTAATTGGATCACCGGGAAGCCATGATAGAATCGCTTCAAATATTGTTACTGGAATTGGATTTTTGGGTGCGGGCGTTATTTTCAGAGGTGAAAACCGCATTAATGGAATTACCACAGCAGCAACCATTTGGGCTGTAGCTGCAGTTGGCATGGGAATCGGATCAGGTTTTTATTTTGCATCAGGATGTGCATCAATTTTAATTTTTTTAATTCTTGCAGTACTACCATTTTTAGAAAATTACATAGAACTTTTAAATATGGCTAGAACCTATTCGATTACAGTTCCATTCTCAAAAGATTTATCGGCAGTATATGAAGAACAATTTAAAGAATCCGAGCTTAAATTTAGATTGATAAAACATGTGAAGGATAATGGATTTTTAATTCTTGTTTGGGAAACACAAGGTCATGCAAGAAATCATGAAATATATATTTCAAAAATGCTAGCAGATGATTCATTAAACAAGTTTGTATTCTCAATGGATATAGTGATTATTTTTTTGCTAAAGTGCGCAAGTAATTAATAAGATCCCCAGGACTACGAGTTTTTCCAAAACTATTTTCAATTACATCGTCATTGTCTGGAATTCTGTTCTTAAAACCAGGCATATCTTGGTGTCCAAAATAAATTTTATGAAGCAACGCCCCATCTGTTTGTTTTTGAAATTGTGCAGAAGTGAAATCAGAAGGAGGCTTACTGAGGTTTTGTCCTTTTTTCCCATCTCCTGTTCCCTTTGTTCCATGGCAGTTCACGCAATGTGCAGTATATAAAGCATTACCAGCTTTAATAGATGCTTCGTCTGCAACAATTGGGTTCTTCATTTTTTCATATTTCTCAGGAACTTTCCAGTGATCTTGATTAGGTTGAATAAAAGCAATTAATCCCGTGCAGAATGCTAGACCAACTAGCATTAAAATGAACGTTTTCATATAATATTAATTTAAAAGAACTTTAAAAACTGATTATTCAGTTATATAAAATTACAATCAAATGACAGTATGAAATCATGACAATTGTCAGTATAAGACCTAATCAAATTAACGTTAAGACATTGATATTCATCTGTTTAAACTTCGATGTTGGCGCACAAAAAGTGGAGATGTAAAAATTTAGATTTTTCTTTTTTTTTCAATCTTATAAACAAATGATTTAGAACAGTTTACCATTACTAAAGTCAAATTGGTAAATCAGCGAATAGCTTCTTGAAAAATTTTTGAGCAATTTATAAGACGTATCATTGATCAATATTCGTTGTTGCATCTCTGTATTTATTTTGTCATTCCCAATATTTTTTAGAAACAAAAACAAATAGTCCTCTCCACTCGAAATTAATTTTATAAAAAAACCATTTCCAGTATTTAAAAAAATATTTTCACCGTCAAAATAGCCCCAAGATTTTGTACCAGAAAGTGGTACTCCCTTTTGATATGCTGCTAGTTGACATGCATACATAATGGTATTCCCAGCATTTGAATATCTCTTGATCATTTCAACGCTATCTGCCATTGGTTTATTTTCAATGAAATCATCATAGCTTTCATATAATCCTTTCTGTTTCTTTTCGAAATTTTTTACCATTCTAATATCCTTATTACAATAATCTACAAAATCGGCAGGTGCCATCCATTTTTTATCAAGTTCAAAGTCCTCATAGTGAAGTTTACTTAACTGGTCTTTCAACATTAATAATAATGAATCAGTCAGCGTATTATATGCCTTATTCTTATTGTATTTCTCCCTAAAAGCACCTTCGATTTTTTTTAGGGGATAATAACCCGCGTCTTTAGAACTGAAAACATCAAAACGATAATGCAAAGTAGCGATTAGATCATTTTTATAAGAAGGGACTGGATCCTCAGCAGAAAAACTATACCAAAACTTCTTTAATAAAATTACTAGTTGTCGGTCACTAGCACTACTACTATCGATACTAATGTTTTTGTCGATAAAATTTTCTTTTAACCAGGTCGCTAAATTTCCTTGCAATTGAAGTCCAACCATAAAGATGGATCTGTCTTGAAAACTACGATCACAAGGAAAAAATCCAACTTTTTTTACATCATGTCTAGCATCAATGATTCTGATAGACTGTATATCTGGCATTTTAAGAACACCATTTATATTTGTTAGTGGCTTAAAATTTACAATCGGGTAAAATTGTACATGTGATAAAAGTGAGTTAGTAGCGAAATCAATTGAATATTTAGATGGGGCTAATGCACTGTTGTTGTTTAAATTTTGCCAACTATCTTTTGTGCCTCCATCTGGTACCCGTGTATGCGTATCTCCTGTTGATGGTACATATCCATCATAACGTGGCCTTTGAGCATGAGCTGTTGTGATGGTTAAAAGGAGTATTAAAAACAGCTTTCTCATTACTTCTTGTTTGCTCGAAGTAATATACAATAATTCTGTTTTTTGAATAATTATAATGTCCTTAAATCAGTAAAGGAAGAATGGCATCAATATCGATATTTGATTCGTTCAGCGGACTTAAGCTAGTATCAGCAAGAACGGTGCTGATTTTTCTAAAATCAAATTTCTCATTGAATTTTGTAAAAGCATTGCGAATCATT
The DNA here is from genome assembly GCA_026391125.1 of Bacteroidota bacterium. Classification (GTDB taxonomy): domain Bacteria; phylum Bacteroidota; class Bacteroidia; order Chitinophagales; family Chitinophagaceae; genus Sediminibacterium. The sequence continues at coordinate 429 of JAPLEO010000131.1, read as the reverse complement.
TTGAGCAATTCTGCACGATCTATGACATCTTCAAAGTCGATCACGTAAGAATTCTCACCAACAAATTCTAAAACAAATGCTCCATCAATTTTAAAAATGCAAGTAAATCTACAAGCAATGCCTTTTTTAGTGGATGCTCTTTTGCGCATCACATCGAAACTAGTAACTGATTTTATTTTCGATTCCTCTGTTAATGGATTTGTTGGAGGATGATAGTGCCAATCGGTCACCACCATTTCTGTTTGCTCGATCATAATTGATTTTTTCGGTCTGCAAATATATCGCCCCAAGCCCAATTCAACTCCAAACAAGAAATATAGTGGTCTAAAAAATTATTGATATGCTTAAGAATCAATATGTTAAGTTTTATTATAAAGAACCAAAACATATTTGTTGCATTTCTAATATTGAAAGAGTATTTTGTTTATA
>JAPLEO010000116.1 GCA_026391125.1 Bacteroidota bacterium | reverse complement strand
AGTTTTGAATCTAATTAGTGAAATTATAAATTAATAACAATGGGTAGAGCCAAATTACCACGGAAGAGTACTAGTATCGACATGACGGCGATGTGTGACGTGGCATTCCTTTTGTTGTCGTTCTTTATCTTGACAACAAAGTTTAAGCCTGCTGAAGCCATTGCGGTTACAACACCTAACTCTGTTGCGGCTAAAGTTGCTGAAACAAAGGATATTGTGTTGATCACAATCGACAAAGACGGTAAAGTATTTCTTTCAATGGACGATGAATCTAAAAAAGAGGTCATCGCAAACACGCTGAATTCTACCAAGAACCTAGGTTTAAATGTACAAGCATTTAAGAAAGCCGGTTTCTTTGGTGCGCCATTCAGCGGGCTAGCTGCTTTTCTTGCAATTCCTGAAGAAGCGCGCAAAGGCGCTGCTTTACCGGGCATTCCATCTAAAGATTCTACCAATAGCGAAATCAGAGAATGGATGAGCTTAGTATTGACCGCTTATGCTGGTCAAAAAGCAAACATCCAGTTGAAAGGTGATAACGCTGCAAAATATCCTGCCTTCAAAAACGTCATAGACGCGTTTAAGAAGAATGATATCTTGAAGTTTCAGGCAGAAATGGATACCTCCGGTGGAGGTGGTCATAAGAAAGGACCTGGGGTCAAGAAAAGTAAGAAGCTGTCAACCCGTGTGGATCTAACACCAATGGTGGATCTGGGTTTTCTGTTGATTACGTTCTTCATCTTCACCACCACTATGAGTCAGCCAACGGCTATGAAGCTATTCTTACCAAAGGATGCTGATAAGCCTGAGGATCAGAACAAAGCCAAGGAATCAGGAGTTATAACCATCCTTTTAGGAAAAGACGACAACGTATTTTACTATGAGGGACAGTTAGACAATGGTGCATCAAATTTTAAGTCATCAACTTTTAAGGAGATTCGTAACGTTTTATTAGATAAGAAAGCACGTACTCCAGAAAAGGATTTAGTAGTAGTACTAAAACCATCTGAAGAATGTACTTATCGTAATGTTGTGGATATTTTAGATGAGATGGCAATTAATATGTGTAAGCGTTATGCACTGGTAGATATTTCTCCAGTAGAATCACAATTAATTAAAATTACAGAAGCATCTATTGCCGCACCTGCAAAATAAGAAAGTGGAATTTTCCGAAAGGAAGCACACAATTAAAGACACTGAAACATGGACGTAAACAAAATTTTATCTGCCGATATCCTCGATATTATTTTCGAGGGCAGAAATAAATCTTATGGTGCATACGATCTGCGTGTGACTTATCATAAGCGTATTACTTACGCTTTGATAGGTACGCTTATCATCTGTGGCCTATTGGTGATCAGTTCAGTGGTTGCGAATTCTTCAAAAAAGAAAGCTGTTGAAATGATTGCTCAGGATGTAAATCTTGAGAACATGAAGCAGGATGAGAAAAAGCCTGAACCGCCACCACCACCGCCACCACCAAAACAAGAACCACCAAAAGTGGAGATCACTAAATTCACCCCTCCAAAAATTGTGAAGGATGAAGAAGTGAAAGAAAAGGATGAGATCAAAGAAGTAGAAAAACTGGAAGATACCAAGATTGGTACCATTAACCAGGAAGGAACAAAGGACGAAGGTATCGTTGCTCCTCCTGTTGAAACAGGTACTGGTAAGGTAGAAGCACCAAAGCAGGAAGAAGATTACGATAAAGTATTTACCGTAGTACAAATTCCAGCTGAGTTCCCAGGCGGTTTGCCCGCATGGACAAAATACTTGGAGCGTAACTTGAACAGGGATTTACCTGTAAACAATGGTGCACCTCCCGGCAAATACACTGTAGTGGTTTCTTTCATCGTTGACAAGAACGGTGGTATTTCTGAAGTACAAGCTGAGAACGATCCTGGCTATGGTACTAAGGAAGAAGCTGTACGTGTAATCAAAAAAGGACCATCATGGAAGGCTGCAGTTCAAAACGGTAGAAACGTAATCTATCGCCACAAACAAAGCATCACTTTCCAAGTTTCTGAAGAATAATTTTATCTTAAAATAAAAAAAATCCCACTCAATTTCGAGTGGGATTTTTTTTGTCACGCCCCCAGCTTGAAAGCCGGGGTTAACGTATTTCTAAAGATGTTGGTAGCTCAGCCATGTATTCCACCATTTTTCACTTTTCAGTTTCTTCCTCCTCTCTTCACTCTTATCTTTTATCTCTTCATTTCCTCTTCTCTTTAACAATTTTTTTTATGGAATTATTCGCATCTAATCATCCCATAGAAAACAACCTATATGGAAAAGATGCAAATTTTAAACGCCGACTTACTTGAGATTTTATTTGATGGTAGAAACAAAATGTATGGTGCTTACGATCTGCGTAAGACCTATAGTAAACGTCTATCTTATGCACTAGCAGGAACATTTTTAATCGCACTATTATTAGTGATTGGTACTGTGGTTGCAAATTCTTCTAGAAAGAAAACAATTGAAATGATTGCTCAGGATGTGAATCTTGAAAACATGGCACCTGAAGAGAAAAAACCTGAGTTGCCTCCACCTCCTCCACCAAAACAAGAACCTCCAAAAGTGGAGATCACTAAATTCACCCCTCCAAAAATTGTGAAGGATGAAGAAGTGAAAGAAAAGGATGAAATCAAAGAAGTAGAAAAACTGGAAGATACCAAAATTGGTACCATTAACCAGGAAGGAACAAAGGACGAAGGTATTGTTGCTCCACCAGTTGAAGCTGGTATTGGCAAAGTTGAAGCGCCAATAGATGCTCCTGATTATGATAAAATATTTACTGTGGTTCAAATTCCAGCAGAGTTCCCTGGTGGGTTACCAGCTTGGTCAAAATACTTAGAACGTAATTTAAACAGAGATTTGCCTGTAAACAATGGCGCTCCAGCTGGAAAGTATACAGTAGTAGTTTCTTTCATCGTTGACAAAAACGGAGCCATTTCTGAAGTGCACGCCGAAAGCGATCCTGGTTATGGTACTAGTGTGGAAGCAGTTAGGGTAATCCAAAAAGGTCCATCTTGGAAACCAGCCGTTCAAAATGGTAGAAATGTAATCTATCGTCATAAACAAAGTATTACCTTCCAAGTTTCTGAGGAATAAGAAGAAGTGAAAAGTGAAGAGATAAAAGTGAAAAATGGAGAATCAATCGTTTAAGTTACAAGCAAGATGAACCCTAGGCAACCCCTAGGGTTTCTCTTTTAGACAATGACTGTCCATTTTTCACTCTTCACTTTTATCTTTTCACTTTGCAAAGTGTATTTTTGTTCAAATAAGCGCAATGTCGAATAAGCAAATGGTATGGGATGATACAATCGTAGCACTGGCAACAGCACCGGGAATTGGTGCTATATCAGTGATTCGTTTGAGTGGAAAGGATACCATTGCAATTGTGAATAGTATGTTTCCATCAAAGAACCTTTCTGCCCAGGCTTCTCACACTTTACACGTTGGTTATCTAAAACAAAACAATGAGTTACTCGATGAAGTAGTGATTGCTTTGTTTAAAGGCCCCACTTCTTATTCCGGAGAAGATGTGATTGAAATTAGCTGTCATGGTTCAAATTTTATCGTTGAGAAAATCATTAAAGCCATTTGTAATTTGGGTGTTCGCATTGCAAAACCAGGAGAATTTACCCAGCGCGCATTTTTGAATGGCAAAATGGATTTAGCTCAGGCAGAATCTGTGGCTGATCTGATCGCTAGTAATACGGAAGCAAGCCGAAAAACCGCGTTGAATAATATGCGTGGTGGTTTTTCATCTGCGTTACATCAATTGCGTGAAGAGCTAATTAAGTTTTCTGCACTGATAGAATTAGAGCTCGACTTTTCCCAAGAAGATGTAGCATTTGCTGATCGCAAACAATTGTATCAACTGATTGGTACACTTGCAAAATCAACCAACGAACTGTTGCAATCCTTTCAATTGGGTAATGTGATCAAGAATGGTGTTCAGGTGGCCATTATTGGCAAACCCAATGCGGGCAAGAGTACTTTGCTAAATAGTTTGTTAAACGAAAATAGGGCCATTGTAAGTGAAATAGCAGGCACGACCAGAGATACAGTAGAAGAAATATTAAATATTGAAGGCGTGTTGTTCAGATTAATAGACACTGCAGGAATCCGTGAGCATAGTAAAGACTTGATCGAGACCATTGGAATTGAAAGGAGTTTTGAGAAAATGCGCGCAGCTGATATTGTAATGTATTTGTTTGATGTGAATGAAATGGATTCAAAAGGAATACAAGAAATAGTAAATGGATTTAAGAAAGAAAATATTCAGTATTTACTCATTGGTAATAAAGTGGATGGGGTAGAGGCCATGGTTTCTGAAAAGTTTGCGACATTCCCTGAGATCATTTTTATTTCAGCCAAAGAAAACAGACAGATCGATCATCTCAAAAAATCGTTGGTTGCAAAAGCCATCAGTGGCGATATTCTTGCGGATGCAACCATTGTAACTAATGCCCGTCACTATGATGCGCTGAAACAATTAAGCCATTCATTAACAGATGTATTGCAAGGATTGGACAACGAAATTCCTAGTGATTTGATTGCACTCGATATCCGTCAGTGTTTGCATTATCTCGGACTCATTACTGGAGAGATCACCAATGAAGATCAACTCGATTTTATTTTCTCCAAGTTCTGTATCGGAAAGT
>JAPLEO010000021.1 GCA_026391125.1 Bacteroidota bacterium | reverse complement strand
TGCAAGGCGTTTATAATGCGGTGGCTCCTGAGACTGTTACCAATAAACAAATGACTTTGATGCTTGCAAAGTCGATGCGAGGAAGATTTTTTATTCCCATTCATGTACCAGCCTTTTTATTGCAATGGGTTTTAGGAGAAATGAGTATCGAGGTATTAAAAAGTGCCAAAGTAAATTCTTTCAAAACACAAGGCACAGGGTTTAAATATCAATACCCATTTCTTTCTGAAGCGATAAAAGCTTTGATACATCCATTATAGATCTCTGCGTTTGTGTAGATAATAACAGAAAGCCCAGATAGCAGATGTTAGAATCACCGTGTATATGATGTGTTCAGGTATTGCAGCTAATGCTTTTGTATAAGCGTCTTTCATATCCTTTCCAAAACGATTCATAAAAGCAGGCCAAGGAATGATGCGATCCGAAATTTCCATGGGTAAAAAACGACCAAGATCATTGGTCTTCCATTTGAGATATCCATTTAAAATGTTCTCCAAAATAAGATCATAAAAAAGAAAAACTCCCAGTGCTATAAATGCTTTTTTAATGAGGAAGCCAATCAAGAACGCAATGGATAATTGAGCAAAGGTTTGAATCAAGAAGAGGGGAATGTATTGCAATTGCTCAGCCCATCTGTTCAAATTTTCTGCATCTGCATAGATCCCAAAAGCTGCTGCTACCAAGGCATACATGATAGTAGTAACAATCGAAACGATCAGTACATCAAATAATTTACTTGTTACAAATTGAGATCTACTCCATCCATCAATGATATTTTGGCGGTGGGTTTTATAATTATATTCATTTGTGACCAACATGATCACTAAAATCGAAGGGATCACAATGAAATTGGAAGAGAGAAATGCTACTGTATGCCAGGTTTCAGGAAATGCAAAGGGATTGCCCAGTAACATTTTGGCTACATTATTCGCTACTTCTTTTCCGCTGGTTGATTTGATAAAGCCATAGTAGAACATGGCATTGGTACCCGGATAAGTAAGGGTTACGATGCCAAGCATCCACCAGAAAGCTGGATACTTTTTAATTTTCAACCATTCGATTTGTATTAAAGAAAACATATCTGAAATTTTTTAGGGTTAGTCGTTTGTGAGTTCAAAGAATTTTGTTTCAAGGCTTTTCTTTTTCAGGATTAACTGATTCAGAACGATACCATTTTCAAAACAATATCGATTGATGTCTTCCATCGGCGCTTTGCCAATGGGGAAATACATTTGTACTAGGTCGCCGTTTTCTTTAAGACTACTATACCCCGGAAAACTTTCCATGACCGTTTTTAAAAGCTGAGAATTTACTGCAGCCATTTCTACAATGTCTTCATTTGCCAAAACTTCATTGACAGGACCAGCAGCTAGGAGTTTGCCCCTTTTCATGATGGCCACATGGGTACAAACTTTTTCAACCTCGTCCAACAAATGACTTGCCATAATGATCGTCTTCCCCTGTTTCGCCAATTCTTTAATGAGTTCTCTGATCTCTGCAATCCCTACTGGGTCTAGTCCATTAGTTGGCTCATCAAACAAAAGCACATCTGGATTTCCCAGTAAAGCGGCCCCAATAGCCAGTCTTTGTTTCATTCCAAGGCTATAAGCACTAAACCGACTATTTTTTCTTTCAAACAACTTTACAATTTTCAATACCTCGTCGATCGATTGATCATTTCCCCTTCCACTAATCGCACTAGTAATTTTTAGATTATCAACTGCGGATAGGTAATGATAAAAGTTTGGAGTCTCCAGCAATGAGCCAATTCTTTTTCTGGATTCTGGCGATCCTGGTTTTCCAAACCAATTAAATGTTCCCGTGTCTGCTTTTAAAATATCGAGGATGATACTAAGCATGGTGGTTTTGCCACTACCGTTGGGTCCGAGTAATCCGAAAACTGCACCCTGTGGTACTTCGTAGCTAACGTTTTGAAGTGCTTGAATGCGTCCGTAGGATTTTGAAATACCCTCAATTGAAAGAATGGGTTGCATAAAATTGAATTATGAAATTATTGCAAATACGATATTCCGAAGATAGAACCATCCCTTGGGAATTCTGTACCGCTTATCCCGTGTTTTATGGGAACCATCAAACAAAAAAATGATATGGAAAGAAATTTTGATAGTTTTTTTTTGAATTTCTAATATTCCGGATAGTTTATACGTTTAGATAAAAACTCAACTTGCAGATTGTCAGTAAAGTGGTAATAAAATAAGGCTTATTTAGACTTATTGGCGTTAAATTCACCACTCAATGACAAACCCGTTGGACCCTTTGAAAAAATGATTAATTATCATAAAATCCCTTACGTAAATATTGCGCCCGAGCAGTATCAGGAGGAATTGGATAAGACCTTTTATTCTCTAAACCGCTCTGGGTTGACTATATGTTTCTCCGGATTGCGTGTTTTGGACTTTCCTATCTCATTTTCTGGTTCGGCAATAGAAGCAAATGGAATCACTTGGTTCATTTGAATTTGGTAGTTGCTTTGAATCTTGCATTAGGTGCATTTTCTTGTGGGGTGTTACCCATTGCACAAGCACTACCATACTACATGCTTTTATCGATAATGGTACTCTTGCTTAACACGATGGTATTTTGGAAACCCATTTATTCGATCATGCATGTGGGGATTACATTTGTAATTATTATTATGCTGTATTCACTTTCTGGTAGAGAAGATGGGTACGCTGGACTTGTTAAAAATGGGGGTGGGGTTTATTTTATACTTTCCACTTTTTCATGTTTAATAGCAAATAATCGTTACCTGATCGTAAAAAGAGAAATTCAAAAAAATCTAATTATTGAAGAATCTAATAAGCGTTTATTAGAGCAGAACGAATTGATCAATGACCAACATCAGGTGATTGACGAAGCGAATCGAAGATTGAAGCATTTGAATGATTATCGACAGAATACTTTAAATATCATGATTCATGATCTGAAAAATTTTATTGGATCTAATCAAATGTCGATCGACCTCATCAATCGGAGTTCTGGCAATTTAACAGTAGACCAGAAAGAGATCCTCAGTTATATAACAATGGGGAATGAGAAGTTGCATTATTTATCAGAAAAATTATCGGATTCGGCAGATGCGGATACGGGTAAAGTTGAATTTAAATTGGAAATTTTTGATATTCTTCCAGAAGTTGAAAAAGCTGCTGTTGGTTTAGTGGATGCATCGAGTATCAAACAAATGAGCCTTCAATTAAATCTTTCTCCTAGTCCGCTTGTAGTTAATTTGGATAAAATTTTTGTGCGTCATATTTTCTTCAAATTATTATCGAATATTATTCGATTCTCACAGAAAGCAACTGTGATTAGTATTCATGCCTCGCAGAGCGATAATTTTTGTGTAATAGAATTCATCAACAAAGGGCGTCCAATTGGCATGGATAAGTTAAATGAATACTTTAATCGCTTAAGTACACCTAATGAATACGAAGCAGCAACCAGCCAATCAGGTCTGGGATTTTCTGTTTCTAAAAAGATGATCGAGGATATGGGTGGTGAGTTAAGCTATAACAGTAACGATACTTACGGTAACTATTTTAAAATAAAATTCCATCTGGCTTAGTATAAACAGTAAACATATGAAATCAAGAATCGTTTTATTTGTCCTTTTCATGATGGCCCTTTCAAGTGCTAGATCGCAAACAATACAGCGAACTTTTGAAGATATGGGCTATCGAGATCAATCCATTTTTGGGATCAGTGGTTCGATCACTTACTTTGTAAAAGTGAGACCTGATGATAATATGGAGGAAAGTAAGCTGGTCTTATATATTCGTCCATCGCAAGTATTGAATCCTAATACATCAACAGTAACCATCAGTTTAAAAGATGCGCCAGTGTATACGCAGCGGATCATTGCATCTACGATGGATTCTTTGATTACCATCGTCCTTCCGATGAACAAAAAATACTTGCAACCTGATGGCAGATATGTAAAAGTTAAAATAGTTGCTAAAATGAGTATTGCCGACCAAATTTGTCAGGATATAGATAACCCTGCTGTTTGGATCAATATCAGAAATACTTCTTATTTCAGTTCAAATAAACAAGCGTTTCTTTCTTATGAGCGAAGTATGAAAGAAACAATCCAGGAGTTTAATGCCATAGCGAGTCCTTCTTCACCCGACTTGAACGATATTCTTGCTGGTGGTATCCTTTATTCGCTTGTAAAACAAATAAATAAAGAAGCTCCTACTGCAACAAAAACTTACGGGGGTAACGATTCATTAAGCAACACAATGGTAGTTGGTGTTCAGAGTAGGTTGCCTGAAGCTATCAAACGTCAAATACCCGTATTGAGTAAAGGACAGGGATTAATTCAGGTATTTGGAAATGAAGGGAACGCAGTGTTGGTGGTAACCGGATTTGATGAGGAAGGGTATAAGAAAGCGATTACTATTTTGAGTAACTATAATATTTTAAATAGTG
>JAPLEO010000073.1 GCA_026391125.1 Bacteroidota bacterium | reverse complement strand
TAGAATTAGATGGATAAACAGAAAGAATATATGATATACCAAAAAGTGAAGGTAATAGCCAGATTGTATGCTTTTTTGCAAATAGTAAAATAAAAAACACTAATGCCGCATATAAAAATGGATAAACTAAATATATTTTTAATTGGTCAGAATTCGTAAACCCTATTTTAAAAAAAACTGATACAATAAAACAAATTATGTTTATCCCTGAAAGAATAAAAAAACTGAGTGGCGCCAAAAAAAATAATTTATTTTTTTTCATAGAAAAAATATTTTTCTTGATACTATTTATATTTTTTAGCTTTTGGTAAAACAACAGGATACATGCTATCAGTATTGGATTATCACTTGCAAAAATATATAGAGAATAATTATTAGACTCATCAGCCAATGTATCTATCGCATGGAATCTTCTTATTTGAGGATCATACATCCTATGTACAGCATCAAATATTTTCAATCCACTTCCATTTGACCCTCTCCGCTTAGCAATTCATTACCATATTGAATTTCCAAACAAATGATAGTTGTTCAAATTAATAAGTTATTAAACCACTATCATTTAATAAAAAAACTTTTCTCTCATATTTATTTTCGACAGGATTTTCAAAAAAGACTCTTGGATTTGTATTGTTTTTATTTAGTAAAATGATTGTATCGATTAAAATAATTTCGCTAGAATCACAAATTACATGAATTTGGTCCACATTTTTTATACTTCTAAATTTAATATCCTCATAAATAAATGACGGCAAACTTTTATTTGAACTTGAGTTTTTTCTAATTGTATAATCATTATTATTTATACTTATCTGCAATTTATCTCCATTCAAAACATATCCAGTTACACATAAATTTCTTTTGGAGATTAAATAGGCAGAAAAAGAAACTATTATTAGTATTAATAATATCCCTATAATCTGTTTCCTATTTTTCATATTTATTTATTATCATGATTTAGTACACCTCTATAATATACTTCATAATTGCAGCAAGAAGGCCTCAAGTTGCTTTGTATGGATTTTTGTATGTTATCATTATCTTGCCATGTCTGGAAAGTGTATTTAAACCAGATATCTTATTACTGCATCAATTTTTTTAATTTGGTTGATAGTAGAAAAAGTATCAGCGAAGCTACTCCCGCCATGCCTACAAATAGCATAAAGAAATCGTAAAGATTCGTGATCTCATATCCTAAGAAATTTGTCGTTTTCCCATCGGGATAAAATCCACTCAATACACCAGCTAATTTGTTGGCAAAAGCATTCGCAGTAAACCAAACGGCCATCAACAATGAACCAAATTTTAAGGGTGCTAATTTGTTTACCAATGATAGGCCAATGGGACTCAAACAAAGTTCTCCCATGGTATGCATCATATACATTCCTGTTAACCAGATCATACTTACTTTGATGCCAGGCTGTACACCTTTCACACCAAACGCGATCCATAAATATCCGATCGCTAATAAAAATAAACCAATCGCCATCTTCAATGGTGACGCAGGTTCGCGCTTACCTAATTTAATCCATAGCCAGGCAAATAATGGCGCAAGTGATACTACAAACAAACTATTGAGTGACTGGAAAAAACTTGCAGGAACTACAAAAAATCCGAGGTCTCTCTGGGTCTGTTCTTCTGCAAAAAATGTAAGCGAAGCACCTGCTTGTTCAAATGCACTCCAGAAAAAGATCACAAAAAACGAGACCGTAAAAATGACCGTTACACGCGTTTTTTCTACCGCACTTAAAGTTTTATCAGAATAAATAATAGTAGCAATTAAAACGATACATCCAATCAAGAAATAAAATAAATAGTTCACCACTTTTGCATCGAGGTATAATAACCCAATCGTTGTTGCAGAAAGCAATACCAATCCTAGTACCATATTCAATGGTTTCAAGAATTTTTTATCTGCGTTTTCGGGTGTTTGTCCGAGAGGCTTGTTATCCGGACTCACCACATATTTATTATTCAAATAGTACAATGTAATTACACTCAAGATCATTCCTATACCACCAGCTAAGAATGCCCATTTAAAATCTGCAGGGTTGCCTGTGTCGCCGACTAATCCGCATACAAACGGACCAATCGCGCCACCCGTATTGATACCCATATAAAAAATGGTATAAGCAGAATCAATACGTTTGTCAGCAGCAGGATAAAGCTGACCCACCATCGAAGAAATATTGGGCTTAAAAAAACCATTGCCTGCAATCATCAAACCCAATCCAGAAAAGAAAAGTAAAGTAGTAAGATCAGAGCCACTATTGTACATCGAACCGCAAAAAAACAACACAAATTCACCAGCGGCCATGAGTAAACCACCTAATAAAATAGAACGTTTATTACCCCAATATCTGTCGGCAATATATCCGCCCAATAAAGGAGTTAAATAAATCAAACTGGTATAACTACCGTATAAGTGACTTGCAAAAACCTTATCAAATAAAAGTGCTTTTGTCATGAACAAAACCAATACGGCACGCATGCCATAGTAGTTGAAGCGCTCCCACATTTCGGTGGCAAATAATACATAGAGTCCCTTTGGATGTCCTTTCTGAAGATTTTCCTGATTCATACAGCTTAGTTTTCGTTTCAAATTCCCTTCTGGGATACTTTGACAAAATAGTGATAAAATCAATATCTGTCACCGAAAGCTTGTATTGAACCACCAAACTATTCATCGCACCTGGAAACGCCGGTACAGAAGCGTTTGGGACGAATCTACCCTTTGGATCCAACGATTTTGAAGCCATCAAGCGCAGCTGTTTGAGTGAAAAAATCGGCATGTTAGTGGTTGGACCAGAAGATCCCTTGGTAAATGGCATTTACGACTTTTTTCAGGCAGATCCTGCATTGCAACATATTACAGTGGTGGCACCATCTAAAGCCGCGGCACAATTGGAAGGTAGCAAGGCTTTCAGTAAGAAATTCATGGAGCGCCAGGGCATTCCTACGGCGGCTTATGCTGAGTTTACAGCAGCCAATTTTGAAGAAGGAAAAAAATATATAGCTGCCCACTCTTTACCGGTGGTTTTAAAAGCTGATGGATTGGCAGCAGGTAAAGGTGTCATTATTGCTCAAACTACAGATGATGCATTGAAGAGTTTTGAAGAGATGATCTTGGGAAAACAATTTGGAGAAGCCAGCAGCAAAGTGGTGGTGGAAGCCTTTTTGAGCGGAATTGAAGTAAGTGTTTTTGTGTTAACTGATGGAGTGGATTATCAAATTATTGGTCATGCAAAAGATTATAAAAGAATTGGAGAAGGGGATACCGGTTTGAATACTGGCGGAATGGGTTGTGTGAGTCCAGTACCCTTTATGGACGCGGCTTTCATGCAAAAAGTAACCGATAAAATCATTGAGCCTACGGTGAAAGGATTGGCCAAAGAAAACCTGAATTATCATGGGTTTATTTTCTTCGGATTGATGAATATGGCTGGAGAACCATGGGTGATTGAATATAATTGTCGCATGGGCGACCCAGAAACTGAAGTGGTTATGCCTAGGCTTCAAACCGATTTAGTGAGTCTTTTTGCTGCCATGGATAATGGTACACTTGCTGATGTGAACATTAATTTCGACGAAAGATCTTGCGCAACCGTAATGGCAGTGAGTGGCGGTTACCCAGGTGATTATGAAAAAAATAAACTAATAACTGGACTTGACATAGCAACTGATCCTGACACGATGATCTTTCATGCTGGCACAAAAAAAACTAACAATGGCGTAGAAACCAATGGTGGTAGGGTTTTGGCGGTAAGCTCTTTCGGAAATAATTTATCAGATGCAGTAGACAAATCTAAAAAAGCATTGGCAAATATTCAGTTTGAAGGCATCTATTTTAGAAAGGATATTGGCTTTGAATTTAAATAAATGATGTTTATTAACTAAATCTGCTGTTAATATCCACAAACCCTTGAAAAATCAGTGCTAAAGCCTTTGTTAATTCCAATTAATAAAGACATCTTTGCAAGCATTAAATCACACATTCGAACTTATTATATATAATGGGATTGTTTAACTTTTTTACACAAGAGATTGCCATTGACCTAGGTAC
>JAPLEO010000112.1 GCA_026391125.1 Bacteroidota bacterium | reverse complement strand
TTCACTTTCCAAAAACTTTGCAGCCTGTTGCAAAGTATATTCTTGCCCATTTACTTCAACCGTCATCTTACCCGCAATTGCTCCATATTGTTGCTGCATCACACTCAACTCTGCTTGCAATGGAATATTGGCTTCTCTAAATAGATCAATGCTTTTCTTTACTGAACGCAAATAGGTAAAATATTTTTCTTTTTCAAGCTCTTGCGTAAATGGAGAATTGATCAATTTTTTGTTCAGCGAATCGGCATAGGGTTGCAACTTTGGTTGGATCTCCATACAGAAATAAGTGAACGCTTCTTCCAAAGACGCATCAGTAGTATCACAGGTCATTTTGATCTGACGCCAGCAAGCATCCTCACTTACAACCGCCTCTACCTCACTCATATCTTTGAGCCACTGTTCTAGTGCTTCCCGAGATTCAATGGGGCGATCTGCCAGGTTTTTGAAAAAAGGTTCCAGGGTTTCCCAATTGGTAACTGTAAAATCTGCCGGTACGAAATGGCGGACTAACTTTTTAATATCTGCGCTTAAGGCCATGTTTCTAATTTTGAATGGGGAATCGCGGTGCAGATGAAGGGATAATGCTATTTTTACAAACTTTATCAAATTTCTAGGGGTGTCAGACATTATACATTTATTACCAGACAATATTGCGAACCAGATAGCGGCGGGTGAGGTAATTCAAAGACCAGCAAGTGCGGTGAAAGAATTATTGGAAAATGCAGTAGATGCTGGCGCTAGTTCCGTCAAATTATTGGTGACCGATGCGGGTAAAGCATTGGTTCAGGTGATCGATGATGGAAAAGGTATGTCTGAGACCGACGCAAGAATGGCTTTTGAACGCCATGCCACCAGTAAGATCAGCAATATTGAAGACCTATTTCGAATCAAAACCATGGGATTCCGTGGCGAGGCCCTGGCTTCGATTGCTGCCGTTGCGCAAGTGGAATTGAAAACTAGAAAAGCAGAAGACTCACTTGGTTCTTTTATTGAAATAGAGAATAGTCAGGTTGTTAAACAAGAGCCCTGCGCCTTTCAAACTGGCACAAGCATTAGCATGAAGAATTTGTTCTTCAATGTACCTGCCCGAAGAAATTTTTTGAAAAGTAATGCTGCAGAAATGCGTCATATCGTGGAAGAATTTATTCGAGTGGCAATGGCCTTTCCTTCTGTGTTTTTTTCATTGACCAGTAACGGACAAGAAGTTTTCCATCTGGAAGCTGGTTCGTTAAAACAACGCATCGTACAAATTCTGGGTTCGCAGTACAATGCGAAATTGGTGAGCGTAAATGAAGAAACAGATTATTTAAATATCTATGGATTTGTTGGCAAACCCGAAACGGCTCGCAAAACAAGGGGCGATCAATACTTCTTTGTGAATAATCGATTTATCAAAAGTGCCTATCTCAATCACGCAGTAAACAGTGCATTTGATGAGATGATCGCTAAAGATAGTTTTCCGAGTTATGTATTATATATCGACCTCGACCCTTCTGTAGTAGACATCAATGTGCATCCTACTAAACAAGAAATAAAATTCGAAGACGAGAAAATCATTTACGCATTTGTGCAAGCTGCAGTGAAACATGCACTGGCACAATTTAGTATTGCACCATCGCTCGATTTTACTTTAAATGCAGATATCCAAAGTTTGGATGCAGTAAGCAAACCGTTCACAACAGATAAGCGTGATGCGGCTTCTGGCTCAAACCTTTTCAAAACATTTACACAGAGTAATCAGGCACACTTTATTGAAGCATCTGATAAAAGTGAATTAAAAAGTTGGAAGAGTTTTTACGAAAGCACGGGCATGTCATCTGTTGATCAAGTTACTTCATCAGATAACCAACAGCAATTACACGCCGATCAGTTTAGCAAAAAACAATTGCGTGTACTTCCAGATACTACACTCTTACAATTGCATCAAACCTATATCATCGCATCCACCAATAGCGGTTTCATTTTGGTACACCAACAATTAGCGCATGAGCGTGTGTTGTATGAACGATATAGTATGGCTGCACACGGACAACAAATGCCTACCCAACAAAGTCTTTTCCCTGTTGAACTAGAAATGACGGGTGCTGATGCTGCTTTGCTAAAAGACTTACTACCAGACCTACTTACAATCGGCTATCAGGTTGAAATAAAAAGCGATCAAACATTTGTGATACAAGGAATTCCTGCAGATATACTTTCTGGCAACGAAAAACACGCCATTGAATTACTGATCGAACAATTCAAACATTTTAGTAGCGATATTAAATTTAGTAAACGCGAGAAACTGGTTCGCTGCATGTCGCGCCAGCAGGCCATTAAAGCCGGACAGCAACTAACACAAAAAGAAATGCTGGCATTGATCGAAGATCTGTTTACCTGTGGTAGTCCGAATGTTACCCCAACAGGTAGCCCTACTTATTTAGAATTCAAGGAAGATTATTTAGACAGAATGTTTGGTCGATAACTATTGATTCTCCATCACATTCATTAAAAATTTCTCAACTGCTCTTCTGATACTTGGACCATTACCGGTATAGTTACTCACCAATACTGAGAAAGTTAATTCATGTCCAGCTTTAGTTATTAAGTAACCACTAAGTGCCACATTATTACTGAGCGATCCTGTTTTAGCATAAATTTTTCCAGATCCATTTTTATAATAACTACCCAAAGTACCCGAACCGCCTGATGCAAAAATTGTAGTGATCCGATTCCATGCAAACTCTTCTTTCATTTTATTTAAGATAGCTACAAAGTCTTCTGGTGTAAATAAATTATACCTACTCAATCCACTACCATCCACCCATTTTGGTTTTTGTGACATTTCTGCCAACATTTCATTACTCACCATCATCAAACTTTGTTCTGCAAAAAAGTTATCACTTCTATGCATCATAATTTTCAGCATACTATCTGTAGCTTGCGTATACACTTTTACTACATCAGGATATCGATCAACTTTAAAATGCACGGGAGTAACCGTAGTTTTTAAAGTGTCTTGCAACATACCGATCAATAACTCTTGATCGCCCGTATAAAATGGGATGTCTTCGCCTCCAAATTTTCTAGCAGATGGAACCGCACTAAATTTATTGGCACCAATTTCTCTTTTAATTTCAAACTGTCCGTTATTGATACTCGCTCCGTTGTCTAATAATTTTTGAAAGTAAACGGGAGAAGTAGTAGGCACACTATACTTATTGAAGTGAACCACATTTCCATAGATCGGCATCATACTCCGTTGTGCCATATAATCACTTTCATAATCATCCCATGACCAGCCCATGCCCCATCCCTTCGACTTCCAGTTATCATCAGTTAGTAGAATCTTTTTCTGTTTTTTTAAAAAATCATAAGCGGGTTGATTTTTAAAATCGGGATGTAGAAAAGTAGGGTCGCCATTCGCTTCAACTTCTACAGTGCCATTACCCTTATCTACATATCTAAGACCCAACAAACTATCGCCCAAAAATTTCATGGCAGTATAGCAGGTAACAATTTTGGTATTGCTGGCGGGAATAAAATATTTGTCGCCCTGATAATTATATAAAAAGTTTTTGCTCTTTGCATCGTAGACGGCAAACCCAATATGTGCGCCCTTCAGATCAGGTGCTGCAAGCAATGTATCCTGATTAGCGGTAGCATTAAAACTACTCGAACTTTGAATTTTGTGTTGTGTGTGACAAGAAATCATTGCTATGCAACTAGCAATACCTGCAAATAAAAGTCTGCGATTCATAGATTGTAATTAGCTACCCGAAGCTAATGAATGATTCTTAATTAACTGCGTTCAACAGCCCTAAACCAACGTTCTGGAATTTCGTTGTTTGAAGCGATGAGATAATCAAACTGACTGCAGGCGATAAACTTACCCTCTGGCAATTGCATCCACCAACGGCCAGTACGTTTACTTTGAAGAAACACCGTTTCAACTTCAGCAAATGCCATGGTGAATTCGTTGAATTCAGACCTGTTGTCTAGCTCGGCTTCTTGTTTGCCTTTATAGATCCCATCCATATAATACCAAAGCATATGAGAGATCTGCTTTGCAGTAAGTGCGTGCTCGTCTTGCTCGGCAATATAGCCGTAGATGCCAACTGTATCGCAGAGATTGCTCATACCTGCATATTGCATCAGTGTACAAGCTTCTTCTCCATTAAATCCATTAGGAGTAAGTCGATTAGCTGGTGCGTGTGCGTGTTGTATGGCAGCAATATCAAAACTGAATAATTCGCTATTACGAATTGCTGGTTCCATTTCTTCGATGCGCTCTTTTACCTTTCCAACTCGATAGCATTCAAACCCAAGTTTGTCAATGGTTTCAAGCATATCAGGATGCATATAATAGCTTTGAAATCCGATATGGCTATAGTGTTTTAGGTAGTTCGGCATACCGGTAAGCATTTCTATCAAGAAATTATCGGCTGGCAAAATGCTATCCATATCCAAATCAATTCTTGCATCTACACAAGCCACATCAATGATCTTGTTTTTAAAACCATATGCATTGTATTGTGCGGTTGTAATATCATGTGTACCTCCTAAAATCAGGACCCTTTTTTTCAAGTCCATCAGTTCCGTGATCACCGATCTTAATGCAGCGTAAGTATCTTCAATAGTAGCACCACATTTTACGTTACCAATATCGGCCACATTAACTTGGGTATGCCAGTGAAACAACTTATAATATTCTGCGCGAATCGCATCGGGAGCAGCGTTGCTAGTGCGATGAATTCCTGCACCACGCATATCGCCACAGCCTACAATTACAAAATCTGCATTTGAAATGTCTGGGAATTCTTCTTCGTAAACAGCAATATGCTTACCGAGTTGATTGTCTTTAAAGCCCTCATCGTTCGAGATCTGAGCAATATTAACGGGATCTAGAAAATCTATGATTGATTCGAGTTGAATTGACATATTGGCCATTTAAAACTCTTCAAACGTTTTAAAGGGGCGAATATTGTATTTGAAACGGGTTTAAACGGTGTATTTATAGCCTACACCCCTTACAGAATGGAAATGTTTGGGATTACGGCTATCCATCTCAAAATACTTTCGAAAGCTCAATATAAAGTTATCGATGGTTCGGGTTGTAGGGTACACATTATAGCCCCAAACAACTTGCAGAATCTTTTCTCTTGTTACTACCTCTCCTTTGTTTTCGATCAATAGTTTCAGAAGCATCACTTCTTTTTTACTCAATGGAATTTGTTGGCCGTTCCAATTGATAGCTTCCTGTGCTTTAAAGTCGATCTTATTATTTCCAAATTCAAAACTATCTCCAACACTTTCTTTTACTGTGATCTTTTTATTTTTATGGATCAGTTTTGAAACGCGCAGTAAGAGTTCTTCTAAATTAAAAGGTTTGGTTAGATAATCATCAGCCCCTTTTTTTAAACCAAGTACGCGGTCGGAACTTGAATTTTTGGCGCTCAAAATGAGGATCGGCACTTCGTTAGCATTAACCCTAACAGTTTCAGTAATACTAATACCATCAACTCCGGGAAGCATGATATCTAAAATGATCAGGTCGAAGTATTCGTTCTCAATGGCTTTTAATGCAGCATTACCATCATAGGCAGAGGTAATGGAATAGCCCTCCATTTCGAGGTTTAATTTAAGTGCCTCGTGTAGGTTTTCTTCG
>JAPLEO010000082.1 GCA_026391125.1 Bacteroidota bacterium | reverse complement strand
TACCCGTATTGAGTAAAGGACAGGGATTAATTCAGGTATTTGGAAATGAAGGGAACGCAGTGTTGGTGGTAACCGGATTTGATGAGGAAGGGTATAAGAAAGCGATTACTATTTTGAGTAACTATAATATTTTAAATAGTGCTTTTTCAAAAAAATTAATTGTAGATAATACCACACAGAAACCGCAAGAAAATAATTTGCTGCCACAGGTACTCACACTTGATCAGTTAGGAGTTCCTTCAGCATTAATGGAGGGTGTATTGGCATTACAAACTAACTATCCATTTAACTTGATAGATTATAATGCGATACCCAAAAAACTAACACTACACTTAGAAGCTTTATTCTCGCATTTAAGAGAAAACGATCGAGGTTTTTTAAACGTTTATCTGAATGATAACCTTGTTTATACTATCTCGCTACAGGATTTAAACACTTTTAGTAATGATATAGATATTCCAACTTATTTATTAACGAAAGTAAATTCATTAGTTGTTGAAATGCGCTTTCACCCTAGTCAGAGTGTGTGTAAGGATGGTTTTGCAAGTTTCTTTGGTTTTATTAATAGTCGAACTTCAACTTTAACATTCTCAGGTGAACAACCAACTGAATTTTATAACTTCTTCAATTATCCGGGGGAGTTTAGAAAACGACCTTTAAAATTCTTAATCTCAGCAGGTTTAAATACGAACGTTACTTCTGCCATTGGTGAATTAATTTATCAAATCAATGCAGCTTCTTTGATGAATGTTTCAATGATTTTGCCAATTTTGGTTCAGAGCGATAAAGCTAGTATGGCTGATATGCGCGGCTTTAATGTAATAGCATTGATGCATCGTACAGATCCATTTATCAAGAATTTCAATAGCATGCCTATTCAGTTTAATCGCGACTTCCAGTTGTATAAAAATCTTGATGGGGAAACCAGTTTCTCGTTTAATGATTTTTCTGGAAGCGGTATCGCGCAAATTTTTAGGGAGTCGAGCAGCACTTTTCTATTGATATCGTCACTTGGGGATAGCACTACTAAGGAGGCTTTGCAAAGTGTCATCAAAAGCTTTGGAGGTCAGGCATCATCTATTCAAAGTAATGTTTGTATTTCTACTAGTGATGGAAAAAGTAGTTTCTTTTTCAAACTTCGAGAGGATGAAAAATTAGTTTCATATAAAGGAGATAAAAATTCTTTACTCATATTTTGGGAGACTTATAAATATTTCATACTATTTGCAGTTTTATTGTTGATTATATGGAGCTTCTTTTTTGTAAGGAGACGTGTAAAAAAATCACAAGAAATAGTTTAATAATTTAATTAGTTCCGGCAACTGTAAAGAGCCGGAACTATTTTTCTGTAAACTTTGTTGTATGCAAGGTTGCAAATTGAGGTAAAAAATTATGCCAGTTAGTGCCCTTGATAATATGGTATCAGTTGGTTTATTTGATTCAAATAA
Organism: Bacteroidota bacterium; assembly: GCA_026391125.1. Taxonomy (GTDB): domain Bacteria; phylum Bacteroidota; class Bacteroidia; order Chitinophagales; family Chitinophagaceae; genus Sediminibacterium. Next base: position 15,181 of record JAPLEO010000082.1, on the reverse strand, counting down.
ACTAAAGGAAATTGAAATCATTGCGAATGAGTTCAATTATTCCTATATCAAGACTGCCCTAAACTTTGGATTTTTAACAAGAAAAAAGTACGTAGCTTTTTTAGAGCAAGAAGGGTTTGAGTTGGTAGCTGTTCGAGAAGAAGAAATGGACGAGCAGTATATTGTACAGTGCGAATTAATTGAGTTAAACTCTATCCTATATGCACCACTTCGGAAAATGTCGGATGGTTCATTATTAGTGGCGGCGGCAGACCCGCAGGATGAAAAATTAAAAACGCTTTTATTGCTGCGATTTAAAATGCCCATACGTTTTGTTGCTGCTTCTGATTTGGATATTACTTGGTTGATACACATCAAAAGAGGCGAGTATTTTGTTAAGGAGGCGGTATTTAGTTTGATGCGTAAAGATCCAGAGCAATCGGGGTTAGTTACTTTTACAGATCCACAATTGATTACAATATTTGGAGGGATCGCCATTTTAGTTATCCTGCTTTTTATTAGTTTTATTAAAGTAGCCATGTATCTAAATGTGATATTTAGTGTTGCTTTTTTCTTTACCATTTTATTTAAACTATACCTTTCTTTTAATGGCTCAAAGGCAGAGATGAAAGAAATGGTAAATAAGGCAGAAGTGAAGGCTTTATCAGAAAATACACTTCCGATCTATACCATTTTGCTTCCAGTATATAAAGAAGATAAACTAATTAGAAAACTGATTTGGAACCTTCGGAGTTTAGATTATCCACGAGGTAAACTTGACGTAAAATTGTTGATTGAAGAAGACGATGACAAGACACTGAATGCGGTAAGAAACCTAGATTTCCCGGCTAATTTTGAGACCATTGTGGTTCCATTTCATATGCCCAAAACGAAACCCAAGGCCTGCAATTATGGATTACACTTTTGTAGGGGAGAATACTTGGCCATTTATGATGCGGAGGATGTGCCCGATTCTGACCAACTAAAAAAGTGTGTGGTTTTATTTAGAAAATTGCCGGCTGAATTTGTGGTGTTGCAAGGTGCCTTAAACTATTTCAATAAAAATGAGAATATTTTAACCCGCATGTTTACGTTGGAGTATACTTATTGGTTTGATTATATGTTGCCTGGGTTAATGAGTTTGGATATTCCAATTCCATTGGGAGGCACTAGTAATCACTTTAAGTTTGATAAGTTGATGGAATTGGGCGGATGGGATCCATTTAATGTAACTGAAGATGCGGATTTAGGTGTGCGTGTTTTTGAAAAAGGATTTAAAGTAGGCGTTGTAAATAGTACTACTTTGGAAGAAGCCAATAACGAACCATTTAATTGGATACGTCAAAGAAGCAGATGGATCAAAGGATATATGCAAACTACGTTAGTACATATGCGTAATCCTGCGAGGTTAATTAGTAGGATTGGATGGAGAGGTTTCTTGGGTTTTAACTTCTTTATTGCGGGTACTTCTATTACATTTTTGCTCTATCCTTTATTGTTAGCGTTCTTACTTGTTTATGCAATTGTAAAACTAACTTTTGTAGCAACTTTGTTTCCTGATTGGGTATTATATATCGCAACTTTTAATTTGGTTGCCGGAAATACCATGATGATTTATGTAAATATGCTTTCGGTTTTCAAGAGAAGATATTATGAATTAATTATGTTCGCTGCACTAAACCCATTGTATTGGATCATGCATTCAATTGCAGCTTATAAAGGGTTATGGCAGCTAATATATAAACCATTTTATTGGGAAAAAACGAATCATGGATTAACAAAAATAAGTAGTAGTGCCGCTCCTACAGAACCAGTATTATAAAAATGCCTAAGCAACTACCTAAAATATTAGCCATTTTCTTAATAGCCTATTATGTTCTTATATCTTGGTTATTAAGGCGTCATGGATTTGAACATTCCTCTGAATTATTTTATTCAGAGAAGTTGTTTTTATTGTTTAATGCGAGCCAGAATACGATCCTTACTTTAGGTTTTACATTTCCAACCACCGTATTTTTATCTTCTTTATTATTTGTTCCCTTAGGATATCTTTTCGCTCCCATTGCGGCATCGATTGTAACAATGGCATTGCTTTTCTATTTGTTAATTGATGAATTTGAAAATCATTCACAATTTCCCTGGAAGCTTTTTGTGCCAATCATATTTTTAATTTTTTTGCTACATCCCATGTTTGTTTTTGCTGCAATAATGGGTAGGGAAAAAGCAATTATTGCACTTGTAGCGTTCTTGATTTTTCGTTCTTTTTTCAGGTATTATCGCCAACCTGTTACGTACCATATTGCTATGGCTAGTATATATATTGGATGTTTTATTTTTTCTAATTTCGAATTTGTTTGGGTGGTGCTAACATTTTTTCCATTCATATTTTTGATATCATTGGAGGGGATGTTGATCGCAAGAAATGAATCTCCTTTATTTCAATATTATGAATCACTGAATAATCGTTCACAAAGAAGAAAGCTAGCGAATAGAACGGCTTCATTATATCTAATAATATTCCTTTTACCCTTAATGGCTGTGGTGTTATTTCGTTCTTTAAATGCTCAATTTGCCGGATCTGCTACTTATTTCTTAGATAGTCAGTATGCCAATTGGAAAATAACTGGAAATCAAATTAAAGGATATGTAGATTTTAATGTAGGCCGTGATAATTATATTTACCAAACGCAAATTGTAATTCAGGGTTTCATTTTATTTTTAACACCCTTGTATATTGCTGCTTTAGTATTGTTTAGAGGAAAACTTTATGAGCTTTTCACCATTTTGGCAATGATGCTCTACTTTTCTTTTTTAATATTGAGTTATAAGTTTGTACTGACTTTGGGTTATTATTTATTGTTTATTCCTATTGCGTTAGTATCGATTTGCTATTATGGAACAAGTAAATACAGTGTAAAAAAGGCTTCATGGATCTTTGCTGTTTCGAGCATTCTGACAATAGTAATGGGCTATTATTTCTTTAAACATTCTGATAGTGAAGAAGAAAAGTCTTTCTCAAAAGAAATGGGCTCGATTTATACCTATTGGCAGGGTCCTAGGTTATTTAGTGAATCAGAAATGGTTGCTCATTATATAAGCGGCATTGCTACTGATGAAAATAAGATATTAATTGATGATGCATCTGCTTATCCAATTGTAGTGCATATTGGAAACTTAAAAGGGATTGTATTACCACATCAAAAAACCTTCATAACGATTGTCGAAAATCCTTCAAAGTTTGTGAAGTATATGCTGATAGCTAAAGAAACAAATCCAACACAAAACTTAACAGTATTGAATGAATTTAATCTCATTAAATTCAAAACTGAAAAGAATTTGAAGGTACTTCTGATGTATGAAACCAAAAATTGGTTAATTTATCAAATTGAAAAATAATGATTGATTAATTTTATTTGAAAATTTTCAATTTTTATTATTTCATACTCTAATTTCTAATTGGCCTTCCAGTCTTCAACACCGCCTGAATCCGCTCAAGCGATTTCTTTTCTCCGCAGAGGCTTAAGAATGCTTCTCTTTCAAGATCAAGCAGGTATTGTTCTGAAACCAAGCTCTGTTCGCTAAGGTCACCACCGCATAATACGTATGCCAATTTTCTTGCTACCAATGCATCGTGGTCTGTAGCATATCCGCCTCGCCACATACCATTGATACCAGCAAGCATGGCTCCCAATCCAGCCTTACCCATCACTTTCACATCCTTACGTGGTGTTGGCATAGTATAGCCCTGGTCGTAAATTTCGATGACCGATTTTTTTGCTTCGGCAATTCTTCTTCCGATATTCATCACTACTTCATCCTGACCTTTTCGAAGGATGCCCATATCGAATGCTTCTTGTGCTGAGGTGGCAACTTTTGCAGTTGCAATGGAGAAGAAGCGATTTTTTAGAGTCACTGTTTCTGGTTCGTCTTCGTGTAAATCATCTCCAGCGCGTAAAGCAAATTCTTTGGTGCCACCGCCTCCAGGGATCAAGCCTACGCCTAATTCAACCAAGCCGATATAGGTTTCAGCCGCAGCACAAACTTTATCAGCATGCAAATTCATTTCGCAACCACCACCCAATGTTAATCCATGAGGTGCAGTTACAACGGGAACTGAAGAATATCTTAAGCGCATCATGCTATTTTGGAACATGCGAATGGCCATATCCAATTCATCATATTCTTGTTCGATAGCGAGCATAAAAATCATTCCTACATTCGCACCAGCGCTAAAGTTGGCACCATCATTTGCGATCACTAATCCTTTGAATTTTTCTTCTGCAATACCGATGGCTTTATTTAATCCTTCCAAAACTTCACCACCAATACTATTCATTTTGGTACTCCATTCAAATCCTGCTACACCATCACCGATATCGTATAATTTGCAAGCACTGTTTTTCCATATGATCTTGTCGCTATGATTTTGAAGCAACAAAAATGCTTCTCCACCTGGAATTGCTTTGTATGTTTTAGAAGGAATATCGTAGTACATGCGCTTACCATCAGCCACTTTAAAGAAGCTCGTTGCTCCTGAAGTTAACATGTCTGTAACCCATGCAGCAACGCTATAACCCGCTGCCTTCATGGCTTCTACGGTTTTCGCAACGCCCACTGTATCCCAAGTTTCGAATGCGCCAATTTCCCAGCCAAAGCCAGCTTTCATGGCATCGTCTACGCGATATACCTCATCGCTAATTTCTGGAATGCGATGAGAAATATAAGAGAATAAAGAGAAATGAAATGCACGATAAAATTCACCTGCTTTATCTGCACCTGCAGATAACATTTTAATTCTTTGTTTTAAATCCTCTATTGGTTTTGCAGCATCGATGCTGGCAAATTTTGGTTTACTGCGCGCACCATATTCCATGGTTTGCAAATTCAGTGTCAGAATTTCTTTTCCAGCAGCAGATTTAGTTTTCTTAAAGAAACCTTGTCCGGTTTTATCGCCCAACCAATTATTAGTTACTACAGCATCTAACCAAGTAGGGATGGTAAAAACTTGAAGGGCTTCATCAGTCTTACAATTATCTGCCACACCTCTAGCCACTTTAACAAGGGTATCAATACCAACTACATCTGCAGTGCGGAATGTAGCAGATTTTGGTCGGCCAATAATTGGTCCGGTCAATGCATCAACCTCATCAATACTCAATCCCAATTTTTCCATGATATGGAAAATGCTCATGATGCTGAATACGCCAATTCTGTTGGCGATGAATGCAGGTGTGTCTTTACAAAGCACTGTTGTTTTACCCAAAAACAGATCTCCATAATTCATCAGAAAATCTACAATTTCTGGATCTGTATTTGGTGTAGGAATAATTTCCAACAATCTTAAATAACGGGGAGGATTGAAGAAATGGGTGCCACAAAAATGCTTTTTGAAATCATCAGAACGGCCTTCAGCCATTAGATGAATCGGAATGCCAGAAGTGTTGGAACTAATTAAAGTGCCTGGCTTACGATATTTTTCAACTTCTGTATAAACGAGTTGTTTGATGTCTAATCTTTCTACCACAACTTCGATCACCCAATCGCATTGAGCAATATCTTTCATATTGTCGGTAAAGTTTCCCGTGCTGATCTTTTTGATCACGTCTTTGGTGAAAACGGGGGAGGGATTGCTCTTGATGGCAGCTGTGAGCGCATCGTTCACTAACTTATTTCTTTCAGCAGGTTTGGTACTTTCTTCCGAACCTTTTGGTACCATATCTAATAATAAAACGGATACACCGATACCCGCAAAGTGACAAGCAATACGGGAGCCCATTACTCCACTACCAAGAACCGCAACTTTTTTGATGGAACGTTTCATACGAAATTTTTATAGCAAGCTTTTGTAATATTAGTTAGTTATGCAACTATTTATCGAAGATAGGGGAAATCTTAATCAGAAAATAGGGTTAGAAATTAAATTATTTGGTCTTAGTTCACAAAAAACCTCAGCGATCCAAATCGCTGAGGTTATGTCTATTTCTAGACCTGTGCTACTGGTCTGAAAGTTTTATTCTTCAGACGTTGCCGCACCCTTATATGCCACATACAGGCACACTAAGTAAATTGAAAGCAATACGTATACTATCATAATCGGGGGGATTTTGTGTACCCCAATTTACCGAAAAAGGCCCTGAAAATGTGCTTTTCCTATATTAATTTTTGCCTAAAACGCATATTATTAACATAAATATGACAAATGTGTAAAAAAAACACCTTAAAATGAAACAATATATAAACAGGATTTTGAAATGGATCTGAGAATTCTTGCATATCAACCATTTTGACCATTGCTTTGATATAATTGCCTTTTAACAATAACTATTATAAATTGTGCCTCTTTCAATTATTTTTGTTCAGATGGAAATTTCAAGTGCATTAGTAGAAAACCTAGCGAATTTATCGAAGCTTCAGTTTGCTGAAGCTGATAAAGCTGCGATTCAGCAAGACCTTCAGAAAATGGTGGGTTTTATCGCTGAGCTAGAAACTATTGATACCACTGGTGTTGAACCTTTATTGCATATGGGTGATGCAGCCAATGTACTGAGAGAAGATACCATTCAAGGTTCAGTTAGCAGTGAAGAAGGATTAAGCAATGCGCCTGTTGCGGATAGCTCCTTTTTTAAAGTTCCTAAAGTGATAAAAAAATAAGGTTCGCCTTTTAAAATTGAAAGCAAGTATATGAGTGAGTCAATCATTAAGTTAGAAGATATTCAAAAAAGCTATTTCATGGGTAGTCAGGCAATACCTGTTTTAAAGGGTATTACGCTCGACATTCTGAAAAACGAGTATGTGGCCCTGATGGGTCCGTCAGGTAGCGGTAAGAGTACCCTAATGAATATCCTGGGCTGTTTGGATTCGCCTACAGGTGGAAAATATATCCTGAATGGGAAGGACGTAAGTAAAATGCTCGACGACGATTTGGCAACTGTTCGAAACACAGAAATTGGATTCGTATTCCAACAGTTCAACCTGCTTCCTCGCTTAACAGCGGTTGAGAACGTAGCACTTCCATTAGTATATGCAGGTATCGGCAAAAAAGAACGTTTAGAAAGGGCGATGGAAGCTTTGAAGAAAGTAGATCTTGCTGATAGGAGTCACCATAAATCAAACGAATTGAGTGGTGGACAGATCCAGCGTGTGGCAATTGCACGTGCATTGGTGAACAATCCTTCCATTTTATTGGCCGATGAGCCAACAGGTAACTTGGATTCCAAAACTTCTGTAGAAGTAATGCGCGTCTTTGGAAAAATTCAGGACGCTGGAAATACCGTGGTAATTGTAACCCATGAAGAAGATATTGCTGGATACGCCCATCGTATTGTGCGATTGAGAGATGGATTAATTGAAAGCGACAAGGTGAAAGATTTGGACACGATTTCTCATAGCCACTAAATTAAGTGAAGAGATAAAAGATAAGAGTGAAGAGAGGAGAAGAAGTGAGAAGTGAGGAGTGAGGAGTGAGGAAGAAGGAAGTTTGCGACAAACATTTTTAAAAATACGTTAACCCCGGCTTTCAAGCCGGGGTTCTCTATAAATAACCAACCTCTATTTCAGAGGTTTTTTTTTATTTGAACCTTTCAAATTTATCTTTGTTAGGGAGAAGGGCAATAAATTCCTTTATATCATGGCTAATAAGATCTATACGAAAACGGGCGACTTGGGCAAGACAAGTTTAATTGGTGGCACCAAAGTTTTGAAAAGCCATATTCGAATCGATACTTATGGAACGGTGGATGAATTGAATTCTTATATTGGATTATTGGGCGACCATTTGCCTGATCAACATAGCAGAACGGTGATCAAAGAAATTCAAGATCGATTATTTACGATTGGCTCTTCATTGGCATGCGATCCTGAAAAAGAACCCATGATGAAGATCCCCGATCTGTTAGAAACAGATATTAGTTTCTTAGAAAAAGAAATTGATAAGATGCACGATGTATTGCCGCCAATGAAATTTTTTATTCTACCTGGTGGTCATGTTGCCATTTCTACAGCCCATGTGGCACGCTGCATTTGCAGAAGAACTGAAAGGTGTTGTGTGCATATGATGGAACACGAACTTTTTGTAGACCCCTTAATTATTAAATACCTGAATCGCTTGAGCGACTATTTGTTTGTGCTAGCACGTTTTGTAGGGATGCAATTGCAGGTTGCAGAAATTGTGTGGAAGCCAAGGTTGAATGCTGATTAAAGAATCTGTCCGTCTTTCATATGTAATCTTCGATCGCTCATGGCAGCAAGATCTTCGTTGTGCGTGACGATCAAAAATGTTTGTTGAAAATCGTCTCTCAGCGATACAAACAATTCGTGTAACTCCTTTGCATTTTTACTATCCAAATTACCAGTAGGTTCATCCGCAAAAACAATGAGTGGTTGGTTGATCAAAGCACGTGCCACTGCTACGCGTTGTTGCTCTCCCCCAGATAATTGTTGTGGTTTGTTTTCGATCCGATCTGCTAACCCCAATCTTTTTAAAAGACTGATGGCATCAGCATGTACTTCTTTTTTCTTTCTTCCGGCAATCCAACCTGGGATGCAAACATTTTCTAGCGCCGAAAATTCTGGCAATAAATGGTGGAATTGAAAAACAAAGCCAATATGTTTATTTCTAAATGCAGCTAGTTCGCGGCCTTTCAAATTGCTTACAACCTGATCGTTGATTTGTATGGTACCAGCATCGGCCTTGTCGAGTGTACCCAAAATGTGCAATAAAGTACTCTTTCCGGCTCCGGAAGAGCCCACAATGCTAACTATTTCCCCTTTTTCAACAAATATATCAACGCCTTTTAAAACGGCTAAGGGTCCATAATTTTTGGTAATATTTTCGGCTTTTAGCATCAGATCAGGTTAAGATTAGCCTTGCAAACCTACAAAAGGAAGGCCAACAGGTCTAAATTTTAATGTTTTGTTTATACAGGGGGTAAAACTTAGGTTTGGTAGTTTCATTTATACGGTTACATTTGCAAAAATTTTATAGGTATGTTCTGGACATTAGAATTAGCAAGTTACCTGGAAGAAGCTCCTTGGCCGGCCTCTAAAGATGAATTGATTGATTATTCAATTCGTAGTGGTGCACCCATTGAAGTGGTAGAAAATTTACAGGAACTGGAAGACGAAGGTGAAGTGTATGAGAGCATCGAAGACATCTGGCCTGATTATCCAAGTCAGGAAGACTTTATGTTCAACGAAGACGAATACTAACCGCTAGCCTTCCCCATCGGGCTGTAAATATTTATCCTATTAAAAAGCCATCCTCAATTTGGGATGGCTTTTTTTGTGATTATTTCTTTGGAAAAGTGTATTTGAAATAGAGGAGTACGATCGATAACAATCCTACTATACAGTTTGCAATGATCACTGGCACTAAGTGTTTATAGAAGCCATACACTAGCCAAACAACCACGCTGATAAAAACGATCGACAGCATCCCTAAGCTCAGATCGCCAACACTTTTTGTTTTCCATGCCAACCATACTTGTGGCATAAATGTAACAGCGCTTAAAAATGCACCGATGTAACCAAAATACTCAATCCATTCCATACGTTTAATTTTAGTGGGTAATAAAAATGAGATGCTTGTATTTAATAATCGCAAATTTGTTTTGATTGATCCTGACTGTTCTTCTTTGTACACATAAAAATGTGCATCAGCTTTACCAGCAATTTGTGGTTGGTGTGTGATGCATATAATTTGTCGGTTCTTTGATAAGCCCTTCATAATCCTGCCAACCTGTTTTGCTGCTTCTCCTGAAATGCCAGAATCGATCTCATCAAAAATGAGGGTGGCCAAATCAACTTTTTCTGCGACCAATGATTTTATGCAGAGCATCAGCCTACTCAATTCCCCGCCACTAGCCACTTTTCGAATGGGCTCGAAGCGATTGCTTTTATTGGCATCGAACAAGAAATCTATTTGATCGTTTCCATAAGAGTTGAGGAGTGTATCTGCAATACTTACTTGCAATCTTGCGTTTGGCATACCCACTAATTGTAGGAGCTCGTTTACTTTTGATTCAAGCGGCGCAGCTTCCTTTTTTCTTGCAGCAGATATTTTTTTTGCTAATGCAGTTGTATCTGCTAAATAGTTAGTAACCTGTTTTTGTTTTTCTGCGATGGTTTCATCAATTTGTAAAACGGCTTCTAATTTATCGGATAGGTCTTTTTGAATAGCTAAAAGATCGGCGGTAGTTTTTACGCCATGTTTTTTTAATAGTTTGTAACCAGCAGCCATCCGCTCGTTGATCCATTCCATTCTTTTTTCATCGAGATGCACTTTGCTGTTCAACTGCTCTAGCTCATCAGTAATATCTTGTAATTCTATTTGTGCGCTTTCTAATCTTTGAATGAGTGTAGACAAACCGGTATGATATGCTGCAATGCTATTGAGTTGATTGATCCATTGTTTAAATAAAGGGAGGATAGGTTGTTCGCCACTTTCCAAATCAGTATTTACTTTTTGCAGAACAGATTTGATGCCTTCGGCATGACTTAAAACTTGTAGCTCATTTTCAATTTCTTCCAACTCGTTTTCTTTGAACGATTGTTCCAGCAATTCTTCAAATAGGAATTGATGATAATCAAATTCTTTTTGAAAATTGATCTTCTGATTTTCTAAAGCCTCTAATTCTTTTTTAGCAGTTTGCCATTGTTGGTAGATCAATTGATATTGTTGTAAAGGCTGTTGGTTCGAAGCCAAAGCATCTACCACCATTCTTTGAAAATCGCCATCGCCCAGTGTGAGGGTATCGAATTGTTGGTGTAAGTCGACCAATAAACTTGCCAATTCTTTCAATTGTTGCAAACTAGCAGGTGTATCATTGATAAAAGCCCTTGATTTTCCGTTGGGCGCAATTTCTCTACGAATCACTAATTCATTGTCCGTATCAAGATCGTTTTCAGCTAAAAAGTTTAAAACGTTTTGTTTATGATCGATTTGAAAATGACCTTCGATCACAGATTTTTTATCGGCATAACGCAGAACCGAGCTGTCTGCGCGTTCGCCAAGTATCAGGCTCAGTGCACCCATCAAAATACTTTTACCCGCACCCGTTTCACCAGTGATGATGTTTAACTGCGGTGCGAATTCGATTTCGATCGAATCAATGATAGCATAATATTGTATCTGTAATTTGCGAAGCATTGCTTGTTTATTATCGATATACCGATATCGAACTTCTGCGCAAGATATAGAAGCTCATCGTGTTCAACAAATCGATCCTACTAATATAATTTTAGATGAATGTTACAATCGATTGAATTTGGAGGGTATAAAATAATAAAGGGCTGCAAAATGCGGCCCTTTATTAAAAACTATATATGTAATAGTATTACTTTACTTCAATTGTATCATTCAAATCTGCATCAACTAAAATTCTTCCGCAGTTTTCACAAACGATGATCTTCTTGTGTAAACGGATCTCGCTCTGTCGTTGAGGCGGAATTGAGTTAAAGCAACCGCCACAAGCATCTCTTTCAACAGGCACAACAGACAAACCATTGCGATAGCTGTTACGGATACGATCGTAGCTGTACAATAAACGCTCGTCGATATGACCACGTGCATCAGCACTTTGCTTTCTGAATTCGGTTTCTTCTTTCTCAGTTTCAGCGATGATCTTTTCTAATTCACTTTTCTTGTGATTCAAAACGCCTTCTTTTACTGCAACTTGTTTTTTAGCAACTTCCAGATTCTTGATCTTTTCAGTTAACTCTTCGTTTGCATCGCGAATATGTTTCTCAGCAAGTTTGATCTCAAGCTGTTGCATTTCGATCTCTTTATTGATGGCTTCGAACTCACGATTGTTCTTTACGTTCTCGCTTTGCTTTTCGTATTTAGCGATCAGCGCTTCACTTTCTTTGATCGTGTTTTTCTTTCCTTCGATGAATTCAGAAATACCATTGATTTCTTCTTCAATACGAGTTTGACGACTATGCAAACCTTGGATCTCGTCTTCAAGATCACTTACTTCCATTGGCAATTCGCCTCTCAAAACTTGAATCTCATCAAGTTTGCTGTCAATCTTTTGTAACCTTACGAGGTTTAACAGTTTTTCTTCAACAGAGAAATCTTTAACAGATGCCATATCTAGTATAAAATTTGGAGTTTGTATTGGCCCACATTACTGTTTGCCTTAATCCTCTTACAGAAAATAGTTCACCGGATTGGTTTTTATAACTGATTTGAGGACGGCAAAGGTAGGGAATTTAGCCTGTAAAATATCAATTAAAAGACCAACTGTAAATTGTTCGCTTTCCCAGTGTCCAATATCAGCTATCACAATCTGCCCTTCGGCGTCGAAAAATTCGTGGTATTTAAAGTCGGCACTGATATAGATATCCGCCCCCGCCGCTTTTGCCGCATTGAGCAAGAAACTGCCAGAACCACCACATAATGCCACTTTTTGGATGGGCTTACCCAATAATGGGGTGTGACGGATTATTGGTAGGTCAAAACTTGTTTGGAGCATTTGTAGAAAACCGATTTCTTCCATTGGTTCAGGTAATTCAGCGATCATTCCCGATCCAACATATTGATTATCAATATTTAAATTGGGAAATACACCAAGTTTGGGTGCCAATATTTTTTTATGAATCAAGCCTAGGCGATCTGCGATTGTATTATTAACACCATCCAAGATATTATCAAGATTTGTATGTATGGCATAGATGGCAATATCGTGTTTGATGGCAGAAATTACCGTCTTTTCTACATAATTCTTGCCGTTTAGCTGCTTTAGTCCGCCAAAAATGATGGGATGATGCGCTACAATTAGATTACAACCAGCAGATTTTGCCTCTAAAACCACGGCTTCAGTAGCGTCTAAAGTACAAATCACACCAGTGCAGGCCCAATCTGAACTCCCTACAATTAATCCTGAATTATCGTAAGATTCTTGATAGCTGGCTGGAGCGATTGATTCAAGTTCTTGAATGATATCAATTATTTGAATATTATTATGCATTTGGTCAATTTATGAGTGATTAAGACGTAGAGGGCAAAAATAGTTGGTTCGGTAGCAATTAATTAATCAGATATTTTTTAAAAATTTAACAGATATATAAATATTTACTACTTTTTTAACTAATTTCGCTCAGTATTATTACCTGTAAGGGTGATATTCAATTAAATATAAGCAAGTAAATAACCAAACGAACAAACATGAAAAATCTAAAATTAATGTCTTTAACGGTAGCAATTATCTTGTTTGCTGCGCAGGCATTTTCTCAAACCACTACCGCTAAACCCAAATACGGCGTATCAGGTGGTTTATTGGGTGCTCTAAACTATACTCAGTTTAGAATGAAAAACACCAGCACAATCGACTATAAAAGCGATTTAGGATATGCTCTTGGTGGTTATTTAAACATTCCTCTTTCTCAAACATTCTCATTTGAACCACAAATTCAAGTTTCTTGGTTAAAATATAAAGTAGCTACTTCTACTCCAGCTGTTCCAAAACAATTCGACGGAACATTGCAATATTTTTCTTTCCCGATGTTATTTAAATATCATGCAAGTCAGAATTTTGCTTTGTTAGTTGGTGGACAGTTTGACTTTACTGGTAGTATCGCAAGTCAGTCTACTAGTTTCACTAAAAGCCAGTTCATTAGCAACGGTAACGCAGTTACTGCAGGTTTTGAATTATTCCCTCGTAGTAATGTTCAAATTTATGCTCGTTACATCTACGGATTGAGCGATTATAAATACAACACTTCAAACCCTAACGTTAATACGTATGGTGCACAATATTATAACGATGGTATTCAAGCAGGTGTGAAAATTAAATTATTTGGAAAGATGATAGCACCACCAGTTGTTGTTCCTCCAGCAGCTCCTGTTGATACTGATGGTGATGGTATTGTTGATAGTCTTGATAAATGTCCTACTGTTCCAGGTGTGGCTAAATACCAAGGTTGTCCTGTACCTGATACTGATAAAGATGGTATCAATGATGAGAACGATAAGTGTCCTACTGTTCCAGGTTTGGCTAAATATCAAGGTTGTCCTGTACCTGATACTGATAAAGATGGTATCAACGACGAGCAAGATAAATGCCCTACTGTTCCAGGTTTAGCTAAATACAATGGTTGTCCTATCCCTGATACAGATGGTGATGGTATCAACGATGAGCAAGATAAGTGTCCTAACGAAGCAGGTGTTGCAGCTTACCAAGGTTGCCCTGATTTAACTCCAGTATTGAACGAAGCAGCTGCTTCTTTCTACTTCGTGATCAACACAGCTAAATATCTTGATGCTAAGATTGCAAAATCTAAATTCGATCCAGTATTAGACTTGTTAACTAAGTATCCTAAATTACAATTGTTAATTGAGGGTAATACTGATAACTCAGGTAACGATAAGATCAACGATCCATTGTCACAAAAACGTGCTGATGCTGTATTGAAAGCATTCACTGACAAAGGAATTGCTGCTGATCGTTTAACAACTGTTGCAAATGGTTCTAAAAAACCACATAACGACAACAAAACTAAAGAAGGAAGAAAACTAAACAGAAACGTTACGTTGGTTCCATCTTTTAAAGACTAATTACAATTAGACTGTAAATAAAAAAGCCCTTCGAGCAATCGGAGGGCTTTTTGTTTTTCGGGGGCAACTATTCTTGCGCTTTTTTGTTTTACAATTAAATGCTACCTGAAGTAAATATTATTTGGTTTAGAAGAGACCTTCGCCTCAACGATCAGGCTGCATTATTCCATGCATTGAAATCGGGCAAACCAGTTGTGCCGATATTTATATTTGATCAACTTATTCTTGACCAATTAGAGGACAAGCAGGACCGCCGCGTTGCATTTATTCATGCTGCTTTACACGAAATGCAATCGACTTTACAATCGGGTGGTTCAAGTTTAGAAGTTTATTATGGTACACCAGAAATGGTATTTCAAAAACTGATCAAAAAATATGCAATTGGTTCTGTTTTTGCAAATCACGACTATGAACCTTATGCATTTCAGCGAGACCAGTTAATAGCTTCTGAACTAGCATCTAGTGGCATTGAATTTAAATCCTACAAGGATCAAGTGGTCTTCGAAAAGAAAGAGGTAGTAAAAGATGATGGAACGGCCTATACCATCTTTACCCCTTATTGCAAAAAATGGAAAGCAAAACTTACCCCGCTTTATTTGGAAGCTTATCCAACTTAAAGATATTTTGCGCATTTTTTCAAACAAGCTT
>JAPLEO010000030.1 GCA_026391125.1 Bacteroidota bacterium | reverse complement strand
CTTGAAAGTTACATTAAAAATACTACCCTGTGGTTGATTGTTGGTCACGAATATTTTGGCGTTATGTCCCTCTACAATCTTTTTGCAAAGGTATAATCCAAGACCGGTACCTTTTGTTTTTCTTGTATTCTCTTCGCCAACACGATAAAATTTATCGAATACTTTCTTTTTTTCTTCATCGGCCAGGCCTTCGCCAAGGTCTGCCACAGAAAATACAATTTGGTTTCCATTCTGCATCAATGAAACAGTAATGGGAGTTTCTTTGCCTGCGTATTTATTGGCATTATCGATCAAATTGTTTACTAGCATTTGCAACAAAAGTGGCTCACCTAGAATATATATCGATTCATTGATCTGCTCTATGATTTGTCTAGAAGGATACCTAATTTTAAAACTATCAACACAGCCTTCCAAAAGGTCTGTAAAATTCAAATCTTGTTTGTTGGCTTTATAAGCACCTGCATCTAATTGGGCTGCAAAAAGAATATTATTACAAAGCGTATTTAAGCGATTGGCTTCTTGTAAAGTATTGCTGATGAGTTTTTGTCTTTTATCTTCTTCGAGCTGTCGCTTTTGAAGTGTCTCCAAATTTAGTTGTGCAATCGCAATGGGCGTCTTTAGTTCATGTGTAACCGCCATCATGAAGTTTTGTTGCTGTTGCGATAATTTGATTTGTCGCCTCGTTGCTCTAAAAACAAAGACAGCACCCAACAATATCAACACAAGAAACGTAGTACCCTCTGCAATATATTGAATGGTTTTTCTATGCGTGGCCAGATCAATATTCAAAGCATTCTGATAATAGTTTGGATCATCATGCTTTAATTCGCTGAGTTCGATACTGCTAATGATCTGATTTTGTTTTTCAAGTGCAATGAACCACCAAAGTAGAGCGGCAAGCATATATGTCAGCAAGATCCAGTAGACTGCTGTTACGAGTGTTAATTTGCTTTTTTGTAAAGCACTCATGAATGAACTTTTTCTACGCGAATTCCTGCATTAAGCATTGCTGGCAATGAGTCTTCACGCATGATGTGTTGTAAGCCAAATTGATAAACACCTTTCTTTAAATGTATGGGGCGGTTGGTGATTCTAATTCTATGATCAAAAACATCGTCCATGCCACTACCCAACCAACCTGTTGTATTATTTGCGAGTTGCAAATTCACTTTTTGTGTTATTGCTTTTTCAGCTGGTGCTGTAGTAATAACATTTAGCCAAAGATTGTTGTAGTGGTAAGCATCTTCATGTCTGATCACTATATAAATATTGTAAAGAGCTGTGCTGTCTGTAATTGCAAACTGAAAGCTGGGTTGATTTTTACTTACCCATACATGATTGGGAAAGAAAGCGGTTTGTTCGAATGTATCCAAGCGGTTACAAGACCAAAGTGTAGCTATCAAACAAACTGCAACAACGATTTTTTTCACCTACCTAATTTTTAACAAAGATAAAAGGGTTAATAATCCTACAGCGTTATAAAACATTTAAAACCTGCTCTTTTGCTTTTTCTAATTCGTCCTTCATTAGGATCACGCATTTCTGCATCACTGCATCATATGCTTTAGAGCCAGTGGTGTTGATCTCACGACCAAATTCTTGTAGAATAAAAGAGAGTTTTTTTCCTTTGCTAATATCTTTTTCATGGAGGATATCTCTAAAATATTTGCAGTGGTTATTCAAGCGAACCTGTTCTTCACTGATATCAATCTTTTCGATATAGTAGATCAATTCTTGCTCTAATCTATTGGGATCATAGTTTTCTTTTCCAACATTTTCTTCAAGCACTTTCATGAGTCCCTCGCGGATTCTTTGACGGCGCAGTGGTTCTAATTCAACAATTTGTTTTTGTTGAATTTCGATATTGGTTAATCTTAAAAGCAGATCTGTTTCTAAAGACTTCCCTTCGTTTTGTCTATGTGCATTCAAAAACGCAATCGCTTCTTTTAAAACCACTTCAAATCCCTTCCATTCTTCATCGCTCAACATTTCTGTGGAAGGCGTGATCACATCAGGTAATTTTAGGATGGTACTTAAAATATCGCCAGTTTGTAAGTTCAATTCAGCAGCTAATTCGGCAACTGGTTGGTAATAAGCTTTCGCTAGATCCGTATTAATTGATACTGGTTTACTGGCGCCGTTTTGTTTTAGTGTAATGATACATTCAACACTTCCTCTTTGCAAACCTTCGCTTAGAATATTTCGAACATCAAATTCGTAGGGTTTTAATAAAGAAGGAATATTCAAGCGCAAATCGAACTGTTTTCCGTTCAAAGATTTGATCTCCACCAAAAAAGTCTTACCGTTAATGGTTTGTTCGGCCCTTCCATAGCCAGTCATCGAGTAAAGCATAGTTACCAGTTATAAGTGCAATGTAAGCAATGTTTTAAAAAGGGTATTAGCTAATTCATCAAAGCGTTTCATGCACACCCTAAAAAGAAAGAGCGGTCCCGATAAATCGGAGCCGCTCTTCAAAGAACCACTATTAAACAAAAAGTTTAATTATTGTTTGGTAACGGTATACTGACCTGTCAAGAAATTGACGTCGATCAAATAATTGCCAGATACTGCAGGAGCAGGAGTGTTAGATCCTGGAACCGCGCCATCTGCAAAAATTGTACCACCAGTAGCACTTGAGCCACCATATTTATGACCCCAATCTCCATTCAATGGTAATAGTAAATAGCTTTTACCAGCTGTTAAAGCAACAGTTAATTGGAAATCAGTTAAACTAATACGAGTAAACTGTTGTGAAGGAGTTGGCACTGGATTATTCCATCCGCCAGCAGTTGCATCACCAACAATGTATAAATTAGTTGGAGGAGGAACTGGTCCTAGATAAGGAGTTACTGTATATGTATTGGTTTGGAAATTTACAACGATCAAATAATAACCAGATACT
>JAPLEO010000072.1 GCA_026391125.1 Bacteroidota bacterium | reverse complement strand
GATCCAATTACACCCATTGGTAACTTCTTCATTCAACGCCGATTTCGATGGTGACCAGATGGCGGTGCACGTGCCTTTGAGCAATGCATCAATCTTGGAAGCTCAGTTATTGATGTTGTCTTCTCACAATATTTTGAACCCGCAAAATGGTACACCAATCACCCTTCCTTCTCAGGACATGGTATTGGGTCTGTATTACATGACCAAGGGTAAGAAAACTACCGACACAGAAATTGTGAAAGGTGGTGGTATGGCTTTCTACAACATTGATGAGGTTGTGATCGCATACAATGAAAGAGTAGTGGACCTTCATGCAAACATTCGTGTAAGAACAATGGTGCGTGAGAATAGTAAACTAGGTTTAAAGTTGATTGAAACTACCGTTGGTCGTTGTTTATTTAACCAACACGTACCAGTTGAAGTTGGTTTTATCAATGCATTGTTGACCAAGAAAAATCTTCGTGAAATTATTGGAGACATCATCAAAATCACTGACGTTCCTAAAACTGCGAAGTTCTTGGATGATATCAAAACACTTGGATTCCGTATGGCATTCCGTGGTGGATTGAGCTTCAGTGTAAATGACTTGATCGTTCCAGATTTGCGTGATCAATTATTGGATAATGCAAAATTAGAAGTAGACGAAGTTTGGGAAAACTATAATATGGGATTGATTACTAATAACGAACGTTATAACCAAGTAATCGATATCTGGAGCCGTGTAGATACACGTATCACAGAAACCCTGATTAAAGAAATGGCTACTGATAAACAAGGTTTCAACTCAGTTTACATGATGTTGGATTCTGGAGCCCGTGGTAGTAAAACACAGGTTAAACAGTTGGTAGGTATTCGTGGATTGATGGCTAAACCTCGTAAGAGTGGTAGCTCTGGATCTGAGGTTATTGAAAACCCGATCTTGTCGAACTTTAAAGGCGGACTAAACGTACTAGATTACTTTATCTCTACACACGGTGCGCGTAAAGGTTTGGCGGATACGGCTTTGAAAACTGCGGATGCGGGTTATTTGACTCGTCGTTTGGTTGACGTTTCTCAAGACGTTGTTATTGCAGAAGATGATTGTGGAACTTTACGTGGTAATGCAACTTCAGCATTGAAAGATAATGAAGATGTAATCGAACCATTATCCGATAGAATTGCAGAACGTACTTCTTTACATAATGTTTATCATCCTGTAACAGAAGAACTGATCATCGTAGCTGGAGAAGAAATTTCTCATGAAGTTGCTAAACAAATCGAAGACAGTGGTATTGAAACTGTTGAGATTCGTTCAGTATTAACTTGCGAAGCTAAGCGTGGTGTTTGTGTGAAGTGTTATGGTAAGAATCTTGCTACTGGATATATTGCACAACGTGGTGATGCTGTTGGTATCATTGCAGCGCAGTCAATCGGTGAGCCAGGTACACAGTTAACATTACGTACGTTCCACGTGGGTGGGGTTGCCGGATCATCTAACATCGAATCTACCTTGAACGCTAAGTTTGATGGTACTATTCAATTCGATGGTTTGAGAACGGTAGACGCTATCAACAACGACGGAAATAAAGTTCGTATCGTTATTGGACGTACCGGTGAGGTTCGTATCATGGACGTGAAGAACGATCGCTTGATGATCACTAATAACGTGCCTTACGGTGCAACTCTGAACGTGAAAGACGGACAGGTTGTGAAGAAAGGAGATACGATCTGTACTTGGGATCCATTCAACAACGTTATCGTTGCTGAAGTTAATGGAGTCATTAAGTTCTCTGATGTAATCGATGGTGTTACTTACCGCGATGAAGCAGATGAGCAAACAGGTCACAGAGAGAAAGTGGTTATCGAAACAAAAGATAAAACTAAGATCCCAACAATTGTTGTAGAAGGCGGCAAAGAAACCAAGCACTATAACTTACCAGTTGGATCGCATATCGGAGTTGAAGAAGGTGATGATGTTAAAGCCGGACAGGTGTTGGTGAAAATCCCACGTGTATTGGGTAAATTAAGAGATATCACTGGAGGTCTTCCTCGTGTAACTGAATTGTTTGAAGCACGTAATCCAGGTAACCCTGCGATTGTTTGTGAGATCGATGGTGTGGTTGCATTTGGTAACGTTAAACGTGGTAACCGCGAAATCATCGTTGAGTCGAGAGACGGAATGGTGAAGAAATACTTAGTTCCATTGACTCGCCAGATCCTGGTGCAAGATGGTGACTTCGTAAAAGCTGGTACACCAATGTCTGACGGACAAATCGCTGCTGCAGATATCTTAACTATCAAAGGACCATTTGCAGTTCAAGAATACGTTGTAAACGAGATCCAAGAGGTTTACCGTTTACAAGGTGTGAAGATCAATGATAAGCACGTAGAAGTAATTGTACGTCAGATGATGAAGAAGGTTGAGATCGTTGATGCTGGTGATACTAAATTCTTAGAGGAGGACTTGGGTGTGAAGATCAATGATAAGCACGTAGAAGTAATTGTACGTCAGATGATGAAGAAGGTTGAGATCGTTGATGCTGGTGATACTAAATTCTTAGAGGAGGACTTGGAAGATCGCTTCGACTTTATCGAAGAGAACGACCGTATCTACGACAAGAAAGTAGTTACCGAATCAGGCGAGAGCACCAAATTCAAAGCTGGTCAGATCGTTACCGTTCGTGAATTCCGTGAAGAAAACAGCATCCTTCGTAGGAGCGACAGAAAACTGGTTGAAGTGCGTGATGCAAAACCTGCAACTGCAACTCCAGTCTTGTTAGGTATTACGAAGGCTTCTCTGGGTGTACAAAGCTGGATCTCAGCTGCGTCGTTCCAGGAAACTACCAAAGTATTGAGTCAGGCTGCTATTCAAGGCAAAACAGACTTGATGTTAGGATTGAAAGAGAACGTCATCACTGGTCATTTGATTCCTGCTGGTTCTGGACAAAAAGAGTTCGAGAACATGATCGTAGGTAGCAAAGAAGAATACGAAGTATTGGCTACAACCCGCGAAGCGATGAGCTTTGACGAGGAAGAATAAGCGATATTTCTGTTAATAATTAAACTAAGAAAGTAGGAAGTGTAAAAACTTCCTACTTTTATTTTGAACAGAAAGTAGTCTACCCCCATTATTAAAAAATAAGGTCCATGAAAAATTCGTCACTTGTTATTAATATTACTTTGGCTACAGCAATAGCCATTTTGTTTTACTTGCATTTTTCTTCTAAAAAAGCCTCAGTTCCTGCATCTTCTTCAAGTGCAGCTGCTGTTTCTGGTAATTTTAAGATCGGCTATTTTGAAATGGATTCTATCGAAAACCATTATGAATATTTCAAAGAAGTTCGTAATGCTTTACGTAGTAAGGAACAAGACAATGGTCGCCAGTTAGCAGATATGAAAAACACATTTGCTGCTAAATACCAGGAGTTGCAAAAAAGTGCGCAAGGAATGTCTCAAGCAGAACTTAATGGTAAACAACAGGAGTTAATGCAAATGGAAAAAACTTTCCAGAACAAAGAGCAAATGTTGAATCAAGATTTACAGAATGAAAGCTTTAAGCGCTTGCAAGAAGTGAAGAAAAAAATCGAAGATTACCTTAAAGATTACAATAAGGATAAGGGGTTCTCTTATATTATGACAAATGCACCTGATCTTGTTTACTTAAAAGATACTGCATACAATATTACAACCGACCTAATTGCTGGCTTGAATAGTCAGTATAAGAAGAAGTAAGAACTTCAATCATATTTATTATCTTCAAATCCCGTTAAACAAAGCGGGATTTTTTTATGAGTACAAACGCCCAATTCAAACCGACTTTAGGACTATTTGATGCTACCATGATCGTTGCAGGTGGTATGATTGGTTCTGGTATATTTATCGTAAGCGCAGACATCACAAGAAATGTGGGTAGTGCTGGATGGTTGATCCTTGTTTGGTTGATCACAGGATTTATGACCATCACTGCAGCTGTAAGTTATGGAGAACTAAGTGCCATGTATCCCAAAGCTGGCGGTCAGTATGTATACCTAAAGGAAGCCTATAACCCATTGGTTGGCTTTTTATTCGGATGGAGTTTTTTCTCAGTGATTCAAACCGCAACCATTGCAGCCGTAGGTGTAGCGTTTGCCAGATTTACGGCTTACCTAATACCAGCTGTGGGAGAAGGAAATATTTTATTGGATCTGGGATTTTTAAAGATCTCAGCAGCACAAGTACTAGCGATAGCACTGATTGTATTTTTGACCTATAGCAATACAAGAGGTGTGAAGGGTGGAAAAATCATTCAATCAACTTTTACTGTAACTAAACTTGTTTCGCTATTTGGGTTGATTGTTTTTGGTTTCTTATTGGCTAAACAGAGCTTCTGGTCAGAAAACTGGCAACATGCATTTACATCAGTGCAGGATCTTGGCGCAAAAAATGCGGCAGGAGTTTTACAACCTACAAGTTGGCAACCCATTTCTGGTGCAGTGTTGATTGGTGCTATTTCTGCAGCAATGGTAGGCTCTATTTTTAGTAGTGATAGTTGGAACAATGTAACATTCATTGCGGGTGAAATTAAAAACCCTCAAAGAAATATTGGATTGAGTTTGTTTTTTGGAACATTAATTGTAACGCTGATCTATGTTACTGCGAACTTGATGTATTTAAATGTGCTGCCCTTGCAACAAATTGCTTACGCAGAAAATGATCGTGTAGCCGTTGCTGCAGCAAATGCCATTTTTGGAAATGCTGGAACAATTGTGATCGCTGTAATGATCATGATTTCTACATTCGGTTGTAATAATGGCTTGATCTTAGCAGGTGCTAGGGTATATTATACCATGGCGAAGGATGGATTATTTTTTAAGAAAACAGGAGAGTTGAATAAAAATGCAGTTCCGGAATATGCGCTGTGGATTCAGTGTGCTGTGGCTTCCTTGTTATGTTTGAGTGGCAAGTATGGCGACTTGCTTACAATGGTATCATTTGTGGTGGTGATATTTTATATCTTAACCATCATCGGCATTTTCATACTTCGTAAAAAACTACCAAACGCAGAAAGACCTTATAAAGCATTTGGATATCCAGTACTACCTTTGATATATATAATAATGGGAACACTTTTCTGTGTAGGATTAGTTTGGGCTTCACCAACTTATTCATTATGGGGATTAGGAATCACAGCATTAGGCGTGCCGCTTTATTTTATAGCTGTTAATAATCAAAAAAGATCGGTTTAGTATATGCCAATAGCAGATTTCAAAGCACTGTTTCAGCAATTCAACGAATTAAAAGTTGCCATCGTAGGTGACGTGATGTTGGATACTTATTGGTGGGGCCATACAGACCGTATATCGCCCGAAGCGCCTGTTCCTGTAGTTTCACTCGATAAAAGGGAACAAAGGGTAGGAGGCGCTGCAAATGTGGCTTTAAATACGGCTTCCCTTGGTGCGCAAACAACCATCATTTCTGTGATTGGAGATGATGATGATGGAAAGTCACTGACAGACTTATTAAATGGGCATCACATCAATACCCAGTATTTTGTGACTACCAATAAGCGGATCACTACCAATAAGACAAGGATCATGAGTCGGAATCAGCAAATGATGCGATTGGATTCAGAAAATACACATGATATAGATGCGGTACTAGAAAAGAGTTTATACGACACTTTACAAAGACTTTTCGATACAGATAAACCAGACGTATTAATATTTGAAGACTATAATAAAGGTGTTTTAACAGAATCGCTCATTGCGAAATTGATATCCCTTTGTAAAAAATATGAGGTAGTAACAACGGTTGATCCAAAGCGGAAAAATTTTCTTTCTTTTAAAGGGGTAGACATTTTTAAACCCAATTTAAAAGAAGTGAAAGAGGGTTTGAATTTACTCATCGAACATATCGATTTAAAAACCCTGGATACGATGCACCAAGCATTACAAAATGCATTGAATCATAAAGTATCGTTCATTACTTTATCGGAAAAAGGTGTATTTTATCAAATGGAAAATGAAGCTCGCATCATACCAACACATGTTCGCAATATTGCTGATGTAAGTGGGGCAGGCGATACCGTCATAGCAGTGGCTTCACTCGTTTATGCTGCAACAAAAAATATGCACCTAGCTGCGGAAATGGCGAATATAGCTGGGGGCTTGGTTTGTGAAGAAGTTGGAACTGCGGCTATCAATAAAGATCTGTTTTTGAATGAATGCGAATGGTTGTTGAAATAATCTAGGAACATGGAAAATGAGTTGCCAAAATATGCGGTAATAGTTGCAGGGGGTAGTGGATTGCGCATGGGAGCTGATAAACCCAAACAGTTTCTACTCTTAAAAGAAAAGCCAATACTCTGGCACACATTACAACAGTTTTTAAAAGCCTTTCAAGACCTTAAAATCATTTTGGTGTTGCCCGCAGAATTTCTTGGAGATGGAATTGCTATTCTGCCTAGTTTGTTGGATCGAGAAAGGGTGCAAATTATTGCAGGAGGAGCTACGCGTTTTGATTCTGTAAAAAATGGCTTATCTCTTATTCATAAAAAGGGGATAGTTTTTGTGCATGATGGGGTTAGATGTTTAGTATCAGTTGATTTAATTCAACGCTGTTTTTTTCAGGCATTAGAAAAAGGAAGTGCGGTGCCTGCAGTGGCTGCAACGGATAGCATTCGCATGATAGAAGGAAAAAATAGTCATGTGGCAGATAGAAATCAGGTGCGTATCATTCAAACACCTCAAACTTTTCGAACAGAATTATTATTGCCTGCATTTCAAAGAGATTTTGAACCTTCATTTACAGATGAAGCTACCGTACTTGAAGCAGCTGGAAAACATATTTTTTTAATTGATGGTGAGTATAGCAATATTAAAATCACCAGACCAATTGATCTGTTGATCGCTGAAAAAATATTGGAAGAACGCAATTCGTAAATCTTACTTTTTTTTAAATGACAGAATTTATATTTACATGGCCATACACTTTATTTGATGGTCCATATATCTTAATATTATAATCATATGTCAGCAGCAAAAACAAGCATCATAGTTGAAACAAATATTTTAGTACCAATAGAAGTAGTGTGGCAGTATTTTACAGACCCTGAACACCTGGTGCATTGGAATAATGCATCACCCGATTGGCATACGCCCAAAGCTGAAAATGATTTAAAAGTGGGAGGTAAGTTCTCATACACCATGGCGGCAAAAGATGGCAGCTTTAGTTTTGATTTTTTGGGTATTTACGATACCATCAAAGAAAATCAATTACTTGAATATACTTTAGGAGATGATCGAAAAGTATCAATTGCTTTCATTTCTGTTGGGGATGATTCTAAAATTGTAGAAACCTTCGAAGCTGAAAGCCAAAATACAGTTGAATTACAGAAAAGTGGTTGGCAGGCAATCTTAGATAACTTCAAAAAATATGTGGAAGAAAATTGATTATATTTTTTTGTAAACCCGAATGACTAACAGTGTTCCGTTTTTTTGTTTAAATTCAACTCCAAGATTTTTTTAAAATTAATTGCCATGAGAAAGAATAAGATTTTTCAAACTATTGTTTTTGCTTTTTTTGCCATTTTATTATGTGTTGTAAATGTTCGCGCCAATTATGAGCCTTCTCCTCTTGAAGGAAGATGGGATCTAGTGATTGCAAAAGACGGTAAACAATTGCCCTCTTGGTTAGAAGTACAACACTCAGGAAATCATACATTAATCGGGAGATTTGTTTATGCATTTGGTAGCGCAAGACCAGTTGCTGAAATTAAATTAAATGGCAACCATTTTAATTTTGCTATACCGGTACAATGGGAACCTGGAAAT
>JAPLEO010000101.1 GCA_026391125.1 Bacteroidota bacterium | reverse complement strand
TTGTTTGATCTGACTTTAATCTCAAAAATAAATCTGAATTAAAATCGATTTAAATTTTATTTTGATGCTTAAACCTTACCTGAAAAACTACTACATTCTTCAGATTTCTTCTGTTGCTTCCAAACTTTCAAAGATCTTCTCAGACTTCATCACTAAAGCCCCCTTTTTATCGGGTCGCAAAAGTAACTATTCCTATTATTATGACCAAAACTTTCTACAAAATTTTGACCAATTTTATCGTGTTATATTTTAAGAGCGTTTCGCTTTTTTTCGAAGCGGGTTGCAAAGGTACACATTATCAACTCTCCTACCAAACCTTTTCGTTGCTTATTTAAAGTATTTTCTTTCTAAGAGCTGTCCGCTTTTTTACCGGCGGGTTGCAAAAGTAAGGGGGTACTAGTTCTTAACCAAATAATCAGCTATAAAATCGTGTTGGTTTTACACATTTGTGAATTAAAGAGGGTATTAAAAAATTCAACATGCTGATTATCAGTTCTTTAACTAAATCAAAAAGGTTGATAAAAGATTAAAATAATTTTCGCAACAGGTGCTATATCTCATGGAATCTTAGCGAGAAAATGTAAAAGCCACCCATGATTGGGTGGCTAAATATCGACAATGGTATAAAAAACAACCTATTATGCTTGTGCTGTAGGTCCGCCGAAGTGCATGGGTATTTCTACCTGCTCCAAATCGTGGATCTGTCCGTTTGCTTGCTCATACCTTTCCACGTTCTCGGCGAGGGCTTTCATGAAGCGCTTAGCGTGCATGGGCGTTAATATAATGCGCGATTTAACCTTACTCTTAGGGGTGCCCGGCATCACATTTACAAAATCCACTACAAATTCAGCATGGCTATGGGTAATGATGGCCAGATTGGCATAGGTACCTTCTGCGGTTTCTTCACTGATCTCGATATTCAATTGACTGATTGGCTGCTGTTCCATATATTAATTTAAGTTTCAAAAGTAGCAAAAAAAAGCGCCTCCAGGAATTTGGAGGCGCTTTTTAAGATAAACAATCTATAATATTATTGTTTAGTATATATATCAGTATTGTTTCTGTAAGAGGCACCATTAAATACAACGTGATTAATGGTTATTTTCTTGTAATCAGAAGACACTGTAATCACTGGCTGTTGAGTAATATTAATTCCATTTGCAGTATACGCACCTGGTAATTCACCTGGATCAATCACTGCTTTGAAATTCGTTAATACGCCACCTGTATTGGTGAAAGTGATTAAGAAATTAGGCTGTACATAATATCCAGTTGGTACGTGGATATTGGTAGGATTGATCGGCAACCATGCTACTGTTGCGCCAAAGAATGAACCTCCATTATACCCTAATGGGAAAGTTGGATTAGTCGCCGAGTTATACCTGTAGAAATCCCAAGTATAAGCTCCTGCCATTGGGTTACCAATAGTATGAAAATAGATATGTCCAAAGTTTCCACTGTTAGTAACGCCAGTTGCAACCGGACCTACTGGAGCCATATAAGACTTGGTTGGGTTGATCTTAGAAGGATAAACGACCAACTTAGCATAAGCTACTCTTGTACCTGCCTTAATTGTTACAGAAGGGGTAAGTATCTTATACAATGAGTCAGGCATCTTCTCGTAAGTGATCTTATCATTATTGAAATTGTCGTTCAAGGCTGTCCAATCTGGAGCCAATGTAACGGTAAGATCAGATGGTGCCGCTGTTGGTCCGTTATAGGTAACTTGAAAATTGATGGTGTCAGTTAAATCAGCTGGAGGGAACAGTAAAGTTGAACCAGCAAAATACTGTAATCCAGAATTGATATTGGTCTGACCACTATCTTTTACATATTCCACTTGTAAAAAACTCCCAGTAAGGGTAATGTCATTCACATTGGTATTCACCGACTTCAAGCAGGAAGCTAAAGAAAGGCAAACCAATGCTGAGATCATGAAACGGTTAATTAATTTTTTCATATTCTTAGTATTTTAATTTTTATTTAGCCCAAAAGATGGTTGCAGAAAATGGTGTAATACCCTTTGGAACGTTTGCTGAATTATATGAACCTTCTTGAGAAGGATATAAAACCCTTGCTGGTAATTTATCAGCACGAGTACTTTCAGAAACTGTTGATGCAAATGTTGCATATGCAGGACCTCCAGGAACTACTGATGGATAACCTGTTCTGCGATATTCATTCCATCCTTCTTCACTATTTACAAAATTACAAGCAATATATTTTTGAGTAATGATTGCTTCTAATTTCTGAGCAGTTGAAGTAGCCAAACCAAAATTCACTAAATAACTAGTTACATTATCTGCTTGATATTTAGTTACAGCAGCAGCAGGATCAGCAGAAGTTGCCGTTCCATTTTCCAATGTATAGGTATACTTGAAAGCAGCAGCAACACCAGCGTCAAAATTTGTTTGAGGACTTTCAGCAGTTACGCCTACTAATCCAGCTTCTGCTCTTAAGAAATAAGCTTCAGCTGCAGTAATAACTGGATAACCAGCAGATGGTCCTTTCAATGGTCCGCTCCAAGCACCAGAAGTAGATCCAGCTCTTGAAGTGTTTGAATACCAGAAGCTTCCAGCTGGGCTAGCTTGTACTTGTGTACCTTCTACTCCCAATTGGTTGGTAGGGGTTGCAGGGAACTTGTAGTAAATAGCTGCACCTCTTCCTGGATCATTCAGTTTTGTACCATCATAAAATGCCAAGATGTATCTGTTTGGCATCCATGATTTAGTTGCATCACTTCCTGTGTAACCGTATCCCCATGTGTTCCATTTAGGATTTTGGCGAGCATTATCTCTATTGAAACCAGGGTTAATTAATGCATCACTTGTTAAGAAACCATCAGCAGTGAAAGTGGTATTAGAGAAAGTTACTTTGCCTTTTCCTCTGATGATGATACGCAATTTCAATGTATTGATGAATTTCTTCCAGTTTGCAACATTGCCCTTAAACATTACATCGTAGCTGCTCAATGGAGTAACACCTGCAGTAGCATCTCCTCTTGTAAATGAAGCCATTGCAGAATCACATTCATTAGCTAAGCTTTTATAAATGTCAACTGCTGGATCATATTTTGGAGTTAGAAAGCTCGCTCCCTGAAGTGCTTCTGTATAAGGAACATCATTATAAGTATCTACCAATAACTGAAAATTCAACACCTTCATTGCTTTAGCCGCACCTTCAAAATAAGAATATAAAGGATTGCCTTTTGAATAATTGATGATGTATTGATAATCTTCGAGGTTATCGAAAGTAGTAGTAAATCTGCCAGAAAAATCTGATGCAGAGAAGTTATAAGTAATGGATGTACCAAAACCACCATAACCACCAGCGTTTGCAGAATATCCTCCTAACTGTGCACCCATCGAATTGAATCCATTCAAGTTATTTGCTGTTCCAGTCAACGCTTGCGGTAATACCAACTGAGGGTTGGCACCAACAGCAACGTTGGGGTCTTTATTGATATCAAGTTGTTTTTTACAAGAAGATGCTGTTACGAAAAGCACTCCTGCAAAAACTACTGCTTTAATCATTTTCATATTAACTAATTTATGTTTAACTAAAACTTTATTTGAATTGAGGCTCATGTAGATAAAATTTAGTTGAATGAATTAAAATGTAAATTTAATAGATCCACCAAAGTATCTAGATGGCGGTGAAGTTCCAATACCAGTTAAACCAACACCATTACTTCCTGAACCTGCGTCTTGAAACTCAGGATCGGTATAATAGTTATCCTTCGCCATTAGAACTAGCAAGTTTCTACCTTGAGCACTTACAGTAATTCCTTTGATGAATTTAGTCTTAGCTAATAAAGAAGATGGCAAGCTATAAGATAGTGTTACCTCTCTCAATTTCCAGAATGAACCAGAAGTTAAATAGTTAGAGGTAATATCTCTGTTGATACCATCGGTCCAGAAACCATTGTTACCATTACCATTTGCAATAGAGACATTAGTATTTGTTACATATTTAGCTCCATCCCAATAAACTGAGTTAGGGAATACAAAGCTCTTTCTGTCGTAGATAGCAGTTCTATAACCAGTACCAGACCAGTCTAATTCTGTACCCATTGATTGGTAAGCAGAATATCCACCACGGTATTCAGCAACAATTGATAAACGGAAACCTTTGTATTCAGCTGAAAGGTCTAAACCAATTTTGTCTCTAACAACAGCACTTCCTAAAACAGAAATCGTATCAGATTTAGTTGGTATACCAGTTACAGCATTTACAATTACATGTCCATCTACATCACGCTTGTAATCATATCCCATAATAACTGGGAAAGCTTTTCCTGCAACAGCATAAGAACCTGCGGTAGAACCGTAGGTTGCTAAAGCCAATTTAGGAAGCTGATCACTGATGAAGTTTACATTATTATCTAAGTAAGTATAGTTACCACCAACTGTTAAGGTTAATCCTTTATTTCTGCGATTATCAATAACAGTATAGTGTGCGGTTAGCTCTAAACCTTTACTTTGAGTTTGACCAGTATTTGTTCTCAAACCAGTGAAACCTGTTGTGCTAGAAATAGAAACGTTTACAGTTTGATTATCTGTTTTAGTATTGAAATAAGTTACGTTAGAAGTAAATCTGTCTTTAAACAAATTTAAATCAAATCCGACTTCAATACCTTTTGTAATCTCTGGTTGTAAATTAGGAGCAACTAAAGTATTTCCTACACTATAACCAGCCATTGAACCATAAGGGAAACCATATGCACTAGAAGAGAAAGTAGGTAACAATTGGTAAGCACCATAAGTACCACCTAAGTTAACCTGACCAACTTTAGACCAGCCAGCACGAAGTTTCAAATAGCTCAAAGTTTTATTATTTTTCAAAGCTTTAACAGCGTCAGTAACTATGAAGGAAACGTCAACCGCTGGGTAGAAGAATGAGTTATTCGCAGTAGATAAAATTGAAACCCAATCTTTACGACCAGTAGCGTGTAAGAATGCATATCCTTTATATCCGAGTCTTGCATCAGCATATACACCTAACTGACGAGCCATATAGTTTGATTCACCAGCACCTGGAGTACCAACACCGTTTGAAACGTTGTATAGTTCAGGAATTACTAAACCATTAGCAGAAACGCCAATGCTTTTAGCCTGATCTTGTCTCCACTGAGTACCACCAATTAAATTCAAGTTAAAGTCGTTGAATTTGTGTTGATACTGTGCATAGAAATCAGTCAATAAATTAGTAGTATAAGATGCACCATCACTTACAGATGCAGCGATATCTGCTTTAGAACTCTGATCTGTGTGTTTTGCGTAATCAGTATATAAGAACTGACCTACCCAATCTTTATTAGTGGCGTTTCTTGTAGTGATACCCTGACGAGCAACAATGTCTAATCCTTGGATTGGAGTATACTTAAGCTCCAAGTTAGCAACAAAATAATCATTTCTTACTTTAGAGCGATAGTTATCGGCAGTGAAATAAGGGTTCGCATACCAAGGATTATAGAACCCAATAGGATTAGCAAATTCATTATTTCTCCAATCTTTATATTTAGTTACATCCACGTTATTCGGCATGTTCAGCATATTGCCGTACATAGATCCTGTTTGTGTAGTAATGTCGTATCTGTTTTGTGTGTAGCTAGAAGAATAAGCTAGATTGATCTTGTTTCCTACTCTACGAGTTCCGTTCATTCTGAAGTTTGTTCTGTTGTATTTGTCACCCGGAGTTGTTCCGGTTACACCTACATACTGACCAGACATATATAATGTAGAGTTCTCATCACCACTTGAAACAGAGAAATCTGTTTGGTTGGTTAAACCTGTTTCCCAGAATTTTGTATGTCCTTCGCTATATCCATAAACAGCAGAATCCTGATGACCATTTTCTAATGGAGCACCGATTGGTCTTTTTACGTTATCGAAAGCAGGACCATAAGATTGGTTCTCTAAGTATGAGAAATTACCCCAGTATCCGTAAGCAGTACCACCGGCACCGAAACCTTTCTGGAATTTAGGGAAGAAAGCAGGAGTTTCCCATGTTGTAGTATTCGAGAAGTTAACAGTGTTCTGACCTTTTACACCTTTTTTGGTAGTAACGATCAAGGCACCGTTAGACGCAGATGAACCGTATAATGCAGCAGCACCGGCACCGTTCAAAACGTTTACACTTTCCACATCTTCAGGGTTTAAGTTACCCAATACTTCATTTGGTACGATTACGTTGTCCAAAACCACCAAAGCCTGGTTATTACCAGTCAATGAACGTTGTCCACGTAAAACCAATCTGAAACTTGGGTTAACACCACCATTGGTTGCGTTAATTTGTAAACCGGCTACTTTACCTTGTAATCCACCAGCAATTGTTACAGGCTTAGCTGCAAGCAAATTTTCGGCTTTAATCAAAGTACCACCAGTACCAATTTCTTTTCTTTTTGTTTTGATACCACCCGCTGTTACAATTACCTCGTCCATGACGTTTACATAAACTTCAAGACTGACGTTGTAATTTCCAGCAGCAGTAACTTTTACAGTTGTGCTTTTGAATCCAACGGAACTAATTTGGAGAATACTACCTTCTTTGGCAGAAATTTTAAACTCTCCTTTATCATTTGTTGAAGTAGCAGCTGTTGCACCACCTGACACTTGAACTGTAGCTCCGCTGATTGGCTGGTCGTTTGTTCCAGTAACTTTTCCAGACACAAGTTTAGTTTGTGCTAGAGAGGCAACTGACCACCCAATTAGCATTGCAAAAAGCAATACAATTTTTCTCAATTTCATAAGTGTTTTGTTTTTAATAATGCGAATATAAACTCTTTCTTAGAATGTTAAATAATTACCAAAAATAAGTTAAAGAAACCTTAAATAGGCAGTTTTGCAACACAAAACGTTGCATCGGGATGTAAAAAAAGAGTCAAAATCCTGCATAAAAATTTATATCATATGTAACTAACTAACAATCATGAGTTAAAAAATTCAGTTTCCCTTTCATTTTGGCTTTAATTTTGCGGCATGTTAGTACTAGACGGTAAATTAGTGTCTGCAGCGGTCAAGGAAGACCTGAAAACTGAGACCCAGAAATTAATTGCAGCGGGTAATAGAGCCCCACATTTAGCAGCCATTTTAGTGGGTTCCAATGGCGCAAGCGAAACTTATGTTGCTTCAAAAGTAAAAAACTGTGAAGAAATTGGCTTCATTTCTACGTTGGTTAGGTTTGAAGAGGGTATTGATGAGGCTACCCTCCTAGCTAAAATTGTAGAACTTAACCAAGATCCGTTGGTGGATGGGATTTTAGTTCAGTTACCCCTTCCTAAACAAATTCGTGAGCAAAAAGTGATAGAAGCAATCAATCCTTCCAAAGACGTGGATGGATTTCATCCTTCTAGTGCAGGTAAACTCATGCAAGGCCTACCTAGTTTCATCCCGGCAACCCCTTATGGCATTATGATGATGCTTGAATTCTTTAAGCTTCCAACAAAAGGAAAACACGCGGTAGTTATTGGTCGTAGCAATATTGTTGGTAGACCCATGAGTATATTACTCAGTAGCAATATTCCCAATGGAAACTGTACCGTAACCATCTGCCATTCACATACACCTAACTTGAAAGAAATTTGCCTTCAAGCTGATATTTTGGTGGCTGCATTAGGCAGACCAGAATTTGTAAAAGCAGATATGATCAAACCCGGCGCAGTTGTAATTGATGTGGGTATTACCCGTGTCACAGATGCTACTGCTAAAAAGGGTTTCAGAATTAAAGGGGATGTAGCCTATGCTGAAGTTGCCCCATTAACTAGTGCCATTACACCTGTTCCCGGTGGAGTGGGATTAATGACCATTGCAGGCTTACTGAAAAATACGCTACAAGCTTATAAAACAAATAACGGAATTTAATAAACTTCATGACCAGTTCGCAGCATTCAAATGACCAGTTGCCTGTAATGGAAGCTTTTTATAGCATCCAAGGGGAAGGATTTCACCAAGGCAGGGCTGCCTATTTTATTCGCTTAGGCGGATGTGATGTTGGCTGTGTTTGGTGCGATGTAAAAGATAGTTGGGATGCATCAAAGCATCCCTTGCAAAGCATTGAGACGATTGTTGAAAATGCAAAAGCATTTCCAGGAAGACTAGCCATCATCACAGGTGGTGAACCCTTATTACACCCGCTCGATAAACTTACTGCTGCACTTCACGCAGCGGGTTTTGAAACCAATATCGAAACCTCTGGTTCATCCCCATTATCAGGCTTTTGGAATTGGATCTGCTTATCACCCAAAAAATTCAAAGCCCCCATTTCAACAATTGTTCCCAAAGCCCACGAATTAAAAGTTGTGATCTTTAATAAACATGATTTTGCTTGGGCAGAATCCTATGCTGAAGAAGCAAATCCTCATTGCAAATTATACCTGCAACCAGAATGGGATCGCGCTGATGTAATCACACCACTCATCATCGATTATATCAAAGACAATCCAAAATGGGAATTGAGTTTACAAATTCATAAATATGTAAACGTTCCTTAAACGGCATTCAATTTTAACAAAGCCATTACTTGTTTTAGACGAACTTCCCTACATCAATTATTGTATGAAGTCATTCTATTTCTTACCCATACTATTACTCTCTGTTATCGGTTTTTCTCAGAGCTATAATCCTGATCAGGTCAACGCAAAAGCTCTTGATAAATATGATGAGGCGATTGTGCTTTTAAAAGATGGAATGATCAAAGAGGCAGTACCTGTTTTACAAAATTGCATTCTATTGGATAGTAATTTTGTGGATGCTATTCTTTCTCTTGGTGCAGCATATGGACAATTAAAGAGGTATCAAGAGTCTGTTGATTTTTATGAAAAAGCCAGAACTAAAGACAGTCTTTATTTTCAAGTTTACAAACTTCCTTATGCCATCAATTTAGCGGGTTTAGGAAAGTTTGACAAAGCTCTCTCGCAAGTTGATGAATTTTTAAATCTCCCAAAACTCAGTGACCGGAGTATCAATGCAGCTAAGTTTAGAAAACGTTGTTTTGAATTTGCGATCGACTATCAAAATAACCATCCTAATCAAGACCTTTATCATTTCAATCCCATCAATCTAGGTGATAGTGTAAATAGCATTTATGCAGAATATTATCCTTCTGTTACAGTGTCTGATAATATTCTTGTATTCACTCGTGCAGGACTACATATGCGAGAAGATTTCATGGAAAGCAATATGACCAAAAAAGGATTTTCATTAGCTAAACCTATTGAAGGCGATATCAATATTGAACCCAAGAAAGGCGCTATCA
The DNA here is from genome assembly GCA_026391125.1 of Bacteroidota bacterium. GTDB lineage: Bacteria > Bacteroidota > Bacteroidia > Chitinophagales > Chitinophagaceae > Sediminibacterium. The sequence continues at coordinate 40,282 of JAPLEO010000101.1, read as the reverse complement.
CTTCCTCTCAGGATGGTGATTGGATTTTATTTGCTGGTCAGTTTTCGGGTCAGGGCTTTGGCAACTACGACATTTACAAATCAGTATACACACCAAAAGGATGGAGCGAACCAGAAAATTTAGGAGCAAATATCAATACTGAATTTTGGGAAAGTTCCCCAAGTTTGAGTCCGGATAACCGCGTTCTTTTTTTTAGTAGTAATCGCCCAGGAGGTTATGGCGGAAAAGATCTTTATATCAGTTTTAGAAACGCGAATGGTTCATGGAGCCCTGCAAGAAATATGGGACCAGATATCAACACTAAGGGTGATGAATTGGCACCATTCATTCACCCCGATAATCAAACGCTATATTATACTTCTGACGGACTACCAGGCTATGGTGGATCCGATATTTACGTACTTAGAAAAAATGCAGAAGGCGAATGGGGCAAACCTGAAAATATTGGATACCCGATCAATACAATTGAGAATGAAGGCAGCCTAGCAGTTTCTGCTGATGGCCTAACAGCTTATTACGCGAGCGACAAAGCAGATAGCAGAGGAGATCTCGATCTGTATCAATTTGAAATGAGACCAGATATTCGTCCGTATAGAACATTGTATGTAAAAGGCTTTGTGACCGATAAAATAAATGGCAAAGGATTACCATCATCAGTTGAACTGTTCGACAATATCAATAATAAAGCATTGATGAAAGTACAAACGGATGAAAAAGGAGAATACTTTATTACACTACCAACTGGAAGAGATTATACATTTACTGTAAATAGAAAAGGTTATTTATTTTATAGCGAGCAATACACCCTTAGCAAAAAAGACGCAGATAGTACTTATCAAAAAAACATTGCACTTCAACCCGTTGCGTTACATGCTAATTTTGTTTTTAATAATATTTTATTCAAAAACAATTCTTTTGAATTGCCAACAGCTGCGTTCATTGAATTAGATAAGTTGGTACAAGTTTTAAATGAGAATCCTTCTATTAAATTAGAGATTAGCGGACATACCGATAATGTTGGTAAGCAAGAAGACAATTTGATCTTATCCTCCAATCGCGCTAAGTCCATTGTAAATTATTTGAGTTCAAAAAACATCGACGCAAAGAGGCTTTCCTATAAAGGCTATGGTTCTTCAAAACCAATTGCAGAAAACACTTCAGAGGAAGGAAGATCAAAGAACAGAAGAACAGAATTTACTATTACTGATTTATAATACAATTGTTTGAAATAATTTTTCTGGCAAATAAAATGATTTGAGTTGCAAAGCTTCATTGGCAATATAAAATTGTTGAAATTGAAGTATGAAAGAGGATCAAATATTTCAGATCGCATTAACGATGATCCCTGAGATCGGCGCTATTAATACTAGGAATTTATTAGCACATTTCGGAACTGCATCAGACATTTTCAAAGCCAAGAAAAAAGAACTTGCGCTCATCGAAGGCATTGGTGAAAGAAAAGCTAAACTCATTAAAGAATTTACAGACTTCGGAGCAGCAGAAAAAGAATTAAGCTTCTTATTTAAAAATAAATATCAACTGATTTTTCAAACTGATGACCAATTTCCAAAAAGATTATTGAACTGTTATGATGCGCCAGTGCTTCTATATTTTAATGGCAATACCAATTTAAATGTTGGTAAAATAATAAGTATTGTAGGCACTAGAAATAATAGCGATTATGGCAGACAGGTTACAGAAGATTTGATTGGTCAACTTTCCTCAGAAAATATTTTAATCATAAGTGGATTAGCATTTGGAATTGATGCCATTGCACATCGTGCTGCTTTAAAAAATAATATTCCAACGGTTGGGGTGTTGGCACATGGACTAGACAGAATTTATCCTTCCATGCATCGAAATTTATCAAAAGAAATGTTGTTGAATGGTGGATTACTAACAGAATTTAGAAGAGGTATTTTACCAGACAAGCACAATTTTCCAAAGCGTAATCGAATTGTGGCTGGTATGGCTGATGCTACTTTAGTAATTGAAACTGCAGTAAAGGGAGGAAGTATGATCACTGCTGATCTTGCTGCAACCTATAATAGAGAATTGTTTGCAGTGCCTGGCAAAATAACAGATTCAAAAAGTAGCGGCTGTAATAAACTCATTCAAGATAACAAGGCTAATATTTTTACCAGCACTACTGATTTTCTAGCATGGATGGGATGGCAAGAAAAAACAGTGACAACCAAAAAGCAGCGAATCCTCTTTTACGAATTCACAAAAGAAGAACTCCTAATAGCAGACCTTTTACGTAGCTATGATGCAAAACCTGTAGATGAACTTTATTTAAAAAGTGGATTAAGCAGCAGTGCATTTGCCGCAGCCATTCTTAGCCTTGAATTACAAGGCGTAGTGCAATCCCTGCCCGGAAAAATGTATCGTATGCTTGACTAACTTCTCCATTTTTCACTTTTTTTCACCTCTCTTCACTCTTCTCTTTTATCTTTTATCTTTTTACGTATCTTTGCACATGGCAATAAGAAACAGTTCCCCACGCTCAGGCTCTGCAGATTCAAGATTATTCGGCGAAGGCCTCACTTTCGACGATGTATTGCTAATGCCTGCTTACAGTTCAATTTTACCAAGAGAAGTCGACATTCGTTCAAACCTTACCAAGAGTATCGTCTTGAATGTACCCATGCTATCAGCAGCAATGGATACCGTAACAGAAGCGAATCTAGCCATCGCATTGGCAAGAGAGGGCGGTCTGGGTATTTTGCATAAGAACATGAGTATTGAACGGCAGGCTGAACAAGTACGCAAAGTAAAAAGAAGCGAGAGTGGTATGATCATAGATCCTATTACGCTGCTAGTTGATGCTACCATTGGTGACGCTTTGCGTTTGATGAAAGAAAACAGAATCGGGGGTATTCCAATTGTTGATGCTAAGCAAAAACTAGTTGGTATATTAACCAATAGAGACCTTCGTTTTGAGAACGACAAAAAAAGAAAGGTTGCTGAAGTAATGACAAAAGAAAAACTCATTACAGCACCAGAAGGTACTGATTTGAAAAAAGCAGAAACCATCCTCCGCAATTATAAGATCGAAAAATTACCCGTTGTAAACAAACAAGGAAAGTTAATTGGTCTGATTACTTATCGCGATATTTTACAGATTCGCAATTATCCAAATGCTGGCAAAGATGGACTAGGAAGACTATTGGTAGGCGCTGCATTGGGCATCACTAAAGACCTTTTTGATCGTGCATCTGCTTTACAACATGTAGGTGTTGACATTGTTACTTTAGATAGTGCACACGGTCATAGTAAAGGTGTGATTGATGCTTTAAAAGGATTACGTAAGAATTTCAAGAACCTTCAAATCATTGCTGGAAATGTTGGTACCGCAGAAGGTGCATTGGCATTAGCAGCTGCTGGAGCTGATTGCGTGAAAGTTGGTATCGGTCCGGGTTCAATTTGTACTACAAGAATCGTTGCAGGTGCTGGAGTTCCACAACTTACCGCGATCATGGAAGCTAGTAGAGCATTGAAAGCAAAAGGAATTCCTATTATTGCAGACGGTGGAATCCGTTATACTGGCGATATGGTGAAAGCCTTAGCCGCTGGTGCAAACCTAGTAATGATGGGAAGTGTATTTGCAGGAGTTGAAGAAAGTCCGGGAGAAACCATCATATATGAAGGAAGAAAATTCAAAGAATACCGTGGCATGGGCAGCCTAGGAGCGATGAGTCAGGGTAGTGGCGACAGATATTTTCAAGATGTAGAAGATGATATTAAAAAATATGTTCCAGAGGGCATAGAGGGAAGAGTAGCTTTCAAAGGTAATTTGAGCGAAATAGTTTACCAATATGTAGGCGGACTCCGCGCTGGTATGGGTTATTGTGGCGCATCGAATATCAAAGAATTACAAAAAGCAAAATTTGTAAAAATCAGTAATGCGGGAATGAAAGAGAGTCACGCACACGATGTAGATGTTACAAAAGAAGCTCCTAATTATAGTAGAAAATAATGGGTCTTTTATATTAACAAAAAGGGATGTTCTGCAAAGGGCATCCCTTTTTCGTTTTTTATTCCGAACTTACAACCCTTAAATTTTGGCATTGAAAAAAATCATTCTACTTAGCTTAAGCATATTTTCAGGAATACTTCTATTCGCAGCATGGCCTGTATCGCCTTTGACGTTTCTGATATTTTTTGGATTTGTTCCACTCCTTTTTATTGCAGATGGGATTGAGAAAAAAACAAGATTCTTCTGGCATAGTTTTATTGCAATATTGATTTGGAATGCTAGCACCACTTGGTGGATCTGGAATTCAACCGATATCGGAAGTGTTGCGGCCATCATTGCCAATAGCTTATTGATGTGTTTGCCTTGGATAGGATTTTTTGCTGTGAAAAAAAGGTCTGGAAATCTAGTTGGATATTTCGCATTGATCAGTTTTTGGATGACATTTGAATACATCCATTTGAACTGGCAATTGAGTTGGCCTTGGCTAACGCTTGGGAATGTTTTTGCATCGCATCCAGAATGGATTCAATGGTATGAATTCACAGGAGTTAGTGGTGGTACACTTTGGGTTTTGATCAGCAATATTTTGGTGTTTGAAACCATTCAGTCGATCAGAAGAAAAGATCAATTAAGCAGAATCCTTATCAAATTTATTTGCTTATTGATACTCCCATTGCTGTTCTCATTTTTTAATTTGTTTTATTTACTCAAGCATACATTTAATAGCGTTGCACAAAACAATGTGGTAATTGTACAACCCAATATTGATCCTTTTCAAAAATTTGATGCAACCAATACTGCCAAACAAATTTCCATTCTGATCAACCTTTCTGAAAAGCAAATTGATACTGCTACCAAACTAGTAATCTGGCCTGAAACTGCGATGAGTGCTGTTGAATGGCAAAATAATATTGGAAACAATGTTTATTACCAACCAGTATTTGATTTTATAAAACGACATCCCAATCTTTGTTTGGTGTCTGGTATTGAAACCCTTAAATCTTATTCCAGAATTGATGCTACCCCAACTGCAAGTAAAAGAGAAGATGGCGTATATGTAGATGCATTCAATGCAGCTGTCATGATCAAAGCCAATGAACCACTTCAATTTTACAATAAAAGCAAATTAGTTCCTGGGGTAGAATCACTTCCTACATTTTTAAAATTCATGGGACCCGTTTTCGAAAAATTTGGTGGAAGTTCTGGAGGTTATGGCAAGTCTGATTCATCTTCTATATTTCATTCAGATAATAATCCCTATTTTATTGCACCCATTATTTGTTATGAAAGTATTTATGGCGAATATGTATCAACCTATGTAGCAAAAGGTGCCAATATTCTTACCATTCTCACCAATGATGGATGGTGGGGAAATACACCCGGTCATAAACAACATTTAGACTATGCCCGCTTACGTGCCATTGAAAATAGAAGATGGGTTGCTAGATCTGCCAATACCGGTATATCTGCTGTTATTGATGATAAAGGAAATATTTTAGAAACAAAACCTTGGGATCAAGCTGCTAGTTTCAAGTACCCCATCCCCTATTTTGAAGATCTTACATTTTATACCATTTATGGCGATTTGCTCTATAAAGCAATGTCGTTCCTAGCTGTTATGTTGATAGGTTGGAACTTATTTTTAGTACTCAAGCAAAAGAACATTCTCTAAAAGATGCAAAAAAATATCAAATACCAGTCGCATCAAATTGCCTACCGTTTAATAGGTGCAGGTACCCCTGTAATGTTGGTGCACGGTTTTGGAGAAGATAGTTTGATCTGGGATAAACAAATTGAATTCTTACAGAACCATTGTTTGTTATTGGTTCCCGATTTGCCAGGATCTGGAAAGTCGGAAATGATTACTGATAAAAGTTCCGATGACCCTATTTCTATGGCTGATTACGCTGCTGTTCTGGAAGCAATTTTGGAGGAAGAAAATATCAAAGAATGCATCATGTTAGGTCATAGCATGGGAGGCTATATAACACTGGCATTTGCAGAAAAATGTGCAGAAAAGCTTTTGAGGTTCGGATTGGTGCATTCATCAGCTATTGCCGACTCAACAGAGAAAAAGGCGACCAGATTGAAGGGAATTGAATTGATGGAAAACTATGGGGCTGCACCTTTTTTAAAAAACACGATCCCGAATTTATTTTCCCAAAAATTCAAATCGGAACATCCAGAAATGGTTGCCCTGTTGATAGACGCATCCCAACATTTTAGCACCCCCGCCTGCCAACAATATTACCGAGCCATGATGAACCGACCAGACAGGACATCGGTTTTAAAAAGCAACCCACAACCTATTCTTTTCGTATTTGGAACGGAAGACGTGGCGGCACCCCTGAATGATCTTTTACCACAAATCAGTTTGCCTACCCATCCAATGGTACACATTTTGGAAGGCGTAGGACATATGGGTATGTGGGAAGCAACAACGCAAGTAAACCAGTTCCTGCTTGATTTTATTAACTTATAATCAAAGGTTTAGCTGATAATTACTTAGAACTTCAGGCTGCAATATCACTAGATTTCCTATCTATGAATTAGCTGTTGCAAACATGTTAAACATGCTGTAATTAAGCCATTCATTAGGAACAATTTGTACTTTCAATATTGGACAAAGCCTCCTACATGTTAATTCTGATTAGAAATTGGTTGCTTTAAATATTAATTGATGAAAAACGGATTGTCTTTTATTTTTCTTTTGTGCTTTTCACAGTTAATGGGGCAGGGACAAACATGTCCGGTTAATATCGACAATTCCGACGGTACACTCACCCATTGGTTTGCTTATACAGGATTGTTTTCAAAGAATACATCAAGGACTCATGCCGATCAGATCAGGTATGATTCTAGCGCCCCAGCCCCAACTGGAACTTTAGGGGCTACTTCGATTACTGAATATAGTTTACAGAATAGAGGTATTGAAGTAATTACCAACAATACATTAGATCCTTTTGGTTTTTTTGAAACTATTCCTTTTATAAATGGCTATGCTTATTCTTATTCAGTGAAGGTTGGATCTTCTTCACTTAATACAGATCAAACCAGAAACACTACAAATGGGGGACTTTTCAGGGGAATTGGCTATACCATACACGTACCTAATGGTTTAGTAACTGATCCCTATGTGGTTACCTATGCCTATGCCATGGTTTTAGAAAGTGCGCCGCATGAAAATGATCAGGTACCAATGTTCACTGCTACACTGACTACTAATTCTGGAACGATTGATTGTGCGAATGCAAATTACCTTCTGCCAACACAACCTAGTGGCTCAACTTATATATTAGACCAACAGGCTGCACTTCAAGAAGGGTTTTCACAAAGTTCCACTCCCTCACCAAACGATAATGGCAATAGAAACGAAAATCCATATCGTGTTTGGACTAAAGCATGGCGGGAAGTGATCTTTGATTTAGCAAAATATCGGGGACAAGATGTTACGCTCACTTTTCAGTCAGATAACTGTGTTCCTTCTGGGCATTTTGCCTACGCTTATGTTGCTTTGAAAAATGTTTGCCAGGGATTAGAAATTGCAGGAACTACCAAAGCTTGTACAAACGGCACATTAACTTATGCCATTCCGGAATTAACTGGTGCATCCTATACATGGACTATTCCTAATGGATGGCAAACAGTTAAAGATTCTGCGAATACTATTACCGTAATACCAGATGCCAACCCGGGTACGATTGTTGCAAGAGCAGTTAACTCATGTGCGGATCTAAAAGCAAATATCAATGTGGTGATCTTGCCACCAACAGTAGCAGGTACAGTGAAAGGCGACTCCGTGGTTTGCTATGGATTGATACCTAATCAAAGTTTCCCATTGTCGTTATCTGGCAACAGAGGCAGTGTTTTAAATTGGATCTCCAGTACCGACAGAGGATTAAACTGGACAAACATCTATGATACCTCTAAAAATATTACTGTAAAAAATCTTAGTAAAAGCACCCTTTTTAGGGCAGTTGTGCAAAATGGAGGGTCGTGTAGGGTTGACAGTTCGAATGCAGTAATCATAACTCTCAATAATAAGCCTACTGCGGGCACTATTAGTCCGGATAATGTACAAGTATGCCTTGGGCAAACCATGGCAAATGGACTTACCCTAAATGGCTCTAGAGGAACAGTATTTAACTGGCAAAAATCTACTGATCAAATTAATTGGAACAATGTTTCTCCATCCAATACAGACACTATTCAAAGTATCAGCAACATCAATGGCAAAACATATTTTAGAGCAATTGTGGCGAATACTGGTTGTCCGTCGGATACTAGTAATAAAGTGACTATTGGAATCTATAATGTTCAATTTCCTAAAGCATCAATCTATCCGAAAGACACCATTATCTGTTTTGGTACTGCAGCATTTATCAATGCAAATATTCAAACAGGTACTACCTACAGTTGGTCAAATCCAAGTGCCTTATACAATGGTGGATCAGGAATTATTAGTGGCACACCATTTATCATTAATGCGAAAGCCGCGCCTACTAAAAAAACAGATTATATTATTCGAATATCAAATGCTGGTTGCCCTAATTTCTTGTACGATACCATTCATGTAGATGTTCGGGCATCACTTACTATCAATGCTGGCAGAGATACTACTGTATTAATTAATCAACCACTACAACTCTCTACTATTGTTTCAGATGAAAGAAGAATTGATTATCAATGGACCCCATCAACTGGTTTGAATAGTGCTAATGCTGCAAATCCAATAGCTATTTTAGATGGCAATCAGGATCATATCAAATATACTGTCTCAATCATTGATTCGATAGGCTGTTCAGCTTCGGATAATATTTTAGTTACGATCAACAGAAATGGACCTGATATTTTTGTACCTACTGGTTTTACACCTAATGCAGATGGAAAGAATGATCTTTTAAGACCAACTGCTGTAGGTATTACAAACCAATTTTATTTCAGCGTTTATAATAGATGGGGGCAACAAGTATACTTTACCAACGAGGTTGGGAAAGGATGGGATGGCACTTGGAATGGCGCTGCACAACCTTCAGGAGCTTATGTATTTGTAACAGAAGGAAAAGATTATTTAGGCAATAAAATTACTAGAAAAGGTACTGCTGTATTGATTCGTTAATCGATCCCTGATTAAAATAGCATTGTTTGTATCTTTGGTTTTCACCCATTAAAGTTTCTATGCAAAAGACCATCTTAGTTACCGGAGCCAGTTCAGGGTTTGGCAAAGCCATTGCCGAAAAATTTGCTTCGGAAAAATGGAACTGTATCATTACTGGAAGAAGAAAAGAAAAAATTGAACAATTAGCCGTTTCACTTAAAACAACTTATGGGATAGAAGTGCTGCCCTTGGTTTTTGATGTACAAAACAAAGAGGCCGTTTTTAATGCTCTCGGAAATTTACCAGAACAATGGCAATCGATTGATGTATTAGTTAACAACGCTGGATTAGCACTTGGAAGAGATAGTTTTGAAATGGCTAATCTAACCGATTGGGAAACGATGATCGATACAAACGTAAAAGGAGTGATGTATGTGACTAAAGCGGTACTTCCTTATTTAACTGAAAGAAAAAAAGGTCATATCATAAATATAGGTTCTACTGCTGGTGTTGAAGTTTATAAAGAGGGCAATGCTTATTGTGCAAGCAAGCATGCGGTAGCTGCATTGAGTAAAGCAATGCGTATTGATTTGTTACCCTATAAAATAAAAGTAACAGTAGTTCATCCTGGTGCTGCTGAAACTGAATTTTCTTTGGTTCGATTTAAAGGAGATGAAAGCAAGGCAGGACTTGTGTATGATGGCTATCAAGCTTTACAAGCAAGTGATGTAGCAGATATTATTTATTACAACGCTTGCCTACCAGCGCATGTTTGTATCAACGAATTAGTAGTAACCTGTTTGGCACAAGCAAACTCGTTCTATTTGCACAAATAATTAAAAGGGATGGTCAACTGCGGCAGAAAAATCTTTCCAAATTTCTGCAACAATTTCTGCCGCAGGTTTTATTTCATGGATGATGGCCGAGACTTGTCCGATTTCCAATTCACCTTCTTGCATATCGCCTTCAAACATTCCTTTTTTTGCACGTGCTCTTCCTAACATGGTTTCTAATTCTTCTGCACTTGCGCCATTTTTTTCGGCTAATTGAATAGACTCTGAAAAACTGTTTTTGAGTAACCTTACCGGCACTAATTTTTTTAAACTCAATTGTGTATCGCCTTCTTTGGAATTAACAATTGCTTCTTTAAAGGAATGATGTGAAGAGGCTTCTTCACTACAAACAAACCGACTTCCTATTTGCACCGCATCGGCACCTAACACCATCGCAGCAAGCATTTGACGGCCAGTAGCTATTCCACCAGCAGCGATCAATGGTATTTTTATTACAGACCTCACAGCAGGGATCAGTACCATTGTAGTAGTTTCTTCTCGCCCATTATGTCCGCCCGCTTCAAAGCCTTCTGCAACTACTGCATCACAACCAGCAGCTTCTGTTTTTTGTGCAAAAAAACTACTGCTTACCACATGTACCACAATGATGCCTGCATCTTTAAAAAGAGAAGTATATGTTTTGGGATTCCCCGCACTTATAAAAACTATCGGAACTTTTTCTTCAAGAATTATTTGAATATGCTCTTGAATATTTGGATACAACAATGGAAGGTTAACAGCAAAAGGTTTTGTTGTGGCGGCTTTTGTTTTTCGAATATGTTCTCTTAACACATCGGGGTACATACTTCCTGCTCCAATAATTCCAAGCCCCCCGGCATTTGATACAGCGCTAGCTAAACGCCAGCCACTAGCCCAAATCATACCGGCTTGAATGATGGGAAACTCAATCTTAAATAATTGAGTGATCCGATTATTTATTAATGAGGGTAGCATATTTTTTTATGACTTCTTTTGTGCTATTATCTGTATCGTACACAGAATACCAACCCTGTGATTCATGTGGTGGATCGCCAATGAAATTATCACCCAATTTCCAAAGTCCTTCTGGCACTCTTGGTCTTCCTTCTCCAGCCCAAGCCCAAAAATTAACCCCGGCTAATGCACTTTTCGGTTTTTTAGATTCAGTAGCTACTGCTGCAAAAAGGGCTGCATAGTATTTATCTCTTACCGATACCGGTGTACCTTCTGCATGATTATTACCATCGCGAGAAATACCAAATTCCTCTAACACTACGGGCTTGTTTAATTGTGCAGCTTGTTGCAAATGATTGTTCAAATAATTCAATGCATAATCCAGTGCAGGTTGATAAGTAGTGGTAGGTTTTGCTGGATCATAAAATCCCCAGTTTTGAACCCAGATATGAATGGTAGCGTAGTCGATGTTTTTACTCAAATGATCTTTCACGATATCAGTTCCACTCGTAGGACTTGATGTATTGCCTTCACTACCTGTAGTAACAAGGTGGTTTTGATCTAGTGATTTGATCAGGCCGGCTGTTTGATCAACCCAATTTAAAAAGTCTTGTTGATTATTCACACCTCTTGGTTCATTACCTAATTCCCAAGAAAAAATAGTAGGATCTTCTTTGTATAATTTTCCAGTAATACTGTTTTTTCTATTGATGATAAAACGTAAGTGATCATTAAACATCGCAACCGCTTTTTGATTGCTATAAAACTGTGCAGCAAAGGTTTGGTAAGTCCACCAGTCTCCACCAGGATTTGGTGGTGGATATGGAATACTGTTCGCAGCACCTGCCCAAACTAAATACTGACCCATGCCACCCGACCAATTCCAAAAATCGTTCATACACATCACTGCAACCATATCTCTTTTAGACATTTCTGCCAATAAAAAGTCGAGTCCCTCCAACACATCTTGATTATATTTTCCAGGAGCTGTTTGTAAAGATGGAAGCATGCGATAAGGTTCTGTATCTGGTCCTTCACTTCCCGCAACCACTCTAAGATTTTTTACACCTAGTGCTGCTAATCTATCGAGTTCTCTGATTAATCTTTTCCTGTTTCCTCCAGCACCTTTTGAGCCAAGGTTCATACCATACCAGAAATTGGTACCCAAAAAAGTATAGGGCTGGTTGTTTTTATAGAATTGATTCCCACGCACTACAATGAATGATGCAGGCTTATTTGGATCGGGTGTTCCACTCATACAAAAAAATAAAAGCAGAAAATAAATCGGCAGCAATCGTTTCATAATAACTTTTTTTTAAAGTTAAGTTATAAAACGATATTAATTCCCCGGCTTGAAAGCTTGAGTTGACAGATTTCTAAAAATGTTGGTAGCATAACCGAGTGTTGCTCCACTCTTCACTCTTCACTTTTATCTCTTCACTTTCTTTCCTATCCGAAATCAATCTCGGTATTATCCCCAATATTTAGGCTTCTGCTCAGTCCTCTTACAGAAGCATCACTTCCAATTAAAGAATTATCAAGGACCACTTCATATAGATTGGTAAAAGAACCGATAATACTTTCTCTTACAATGCTATGCTTGATGGAAGTGCTTGCACCAATAGCAACGTGAGGGCCTATAATAGAATTTGAAATATCGCAACCTGCTGCAATACTAACGGGAGGAATGATGATTGTATTTAAATATCCGTGGTTGAAATCGGTATTTCCGCCGAATTTTTTAAGTAGTGTGGCATTGCTTTCTAGTAAAGTTTCTTTCTTACCACAATCAAACCAACTCTTTACTTTAAATGATTGGAATTTGGCACCTTTTTTAACCATACAATCTAATGCATCGGTTAAATTATATTCACCATTCGATTTTTCGTTTTTCAAAAACAAAGTGTGCAAACATTCAAAAAGAAAATGTGTCTCTTTGATTTTATATAAACCAACCAATGCCATATTGCTTTTGGGAATTGCTGGCTTCTCAACTAGGTTTTCAATAAAGCCATCTTCTCCAACTGAAGCCACTCCAAATTCTCGGGGATCATCCACTTTTTTAATTCCCAACATACTATACGGACTATTCAAAACTTCTTTCACATCATATTCGCAGATGGTATCTCCGAGTACGACAAACACTTCTTCATTTCCAACTATTTCTTTGGTAAGTTCAATGGCGTGTCCTAATCCGTGACGTTCATTTTGATATACAAAATGTGTCTTAAGCTGGGGATAGTTTTCAATCACATAATCCTGAATCTTTTCACCCAAGTATCCTACAATGAAAATAAATTCTTGAATTCCTGCTTCATGTAATTGGTCTACAATAAAACTAAGGATGGTTTTTCCCGCAATTGGAATGAGGGCCTTGGGCTGCGTATATGTGTGTGGACGCAATTTGGTTCCGGCACCGGCAACGGGTATGATCGCTTTCATAAAGGTCTAATTATGATGAAAATAAGCAAGCTAAAGTGACAAATAACAATTAAATATGTAATCTGTACACATCCATCAAGGTTGCGAAAATATAAAAAACTAACTAAGGGGCAATATTTGTGGATATTCTGCCTAAAACTATGGTAACAATATGCGGAGAACTCTGTCCGAACAATTATTTTTGCGCCAAATTAAACTACCCATGCAAAGAGATACGCAGGTTTTTGACATAATCAATCTGGAATTACAGAGACAACGTCGTGGAATTGAGCTAATTGCATCTGAAAACTTCACCAGTTTGCAGGTTATGCAAGCTTCAGGATGCGTAATGACCAATAAATACGCGGAAGGCTACCCTGGACGCCGATATTATGGCGGATGTGAGATTGTAGACCAAACCGAACAACTTGCGATAGATCGCTTAAAAGCCATTTTTAACGTGGAATATGCCAACGTGCAACCACATAGCGGTGCTCAGGCAAATGCAGCCTTAATGTTGGCCATTTTACAACCTGGAGATGCTATTCTTGGATTGGACCTAAGTATGGGTGGACACTTAACGCACGGTTCAGCTGTAAACTTCAGTGGTAAATTGTATAAGCCACATTTTTATGGTGTTAAGAAAGAAGATGGATTGGTTGACTACGATATGTTGGAGTCGCAGGCAAGAGCAGTTAAGCCAAAACTAATTATATGTGGAGCGAGTGCTTATAGTAGGGATTGGGATTTTGCTCGTATCAGAAAAGTTGCTGATGAAGTTGGTGCTTTTGTGATGGCTGATATCGCACACCCTGCAGGATTGATTGCAAAGGGTTTATTGAGCTCACCATTTGATCATTGCCATTTTGTAACATCAACTACTCATAAAACTTTAAGAGGACCAAGAGGTGGTGTGATTACCATGAAAAAGGATTTCGAAAATCCTTTTGGTTTGAAAGATGTGAAAGGTAATCTACGCATGATGAGTAATTTGATCGACATGGCTGTATTCCCAGGTACACAAGGCGGACCATTAGAACATATCATTGCGGCAAAAGCGATTGCTTTTGGTGAAATTTTAACCGATGAATTTTTAGTGTATCAGCAACAAGTTCAAAAAAATGCCCAAGCAATGGCTCAGGCTTTTACTTCAAGAGGATATGAAATCATTAGTGGTGGAACTGATAATCACTTGATGTTAATCGATCTTAGAAATAAAAATATCAGCGGCAAAAAAGCAGAACAAGTTCTTGGACATGCAGATATTACTGCAAACAAAAACATGGTGCCATATGACGACAAGAGCGCATTTGTAACTTCTGGTATTCGTTTTGGTGTTGCAGCTATTACTACACGTGGAATGATTGAGAAGGACATGGAATTTGTCGTAAATGCAATTGATAAAACATTGATGAATGCTGATGACGCTGCAATTCTTGCAGGAGTTAAAAATGAAGTGAATGCATTTATGGAACAATTTGTATTGTATCCTGAATTGGGTTAATATTACTTAAAATCGATTTTATGTTACAAAGAATTCAAACCATTTGGCTGTTATTGGCTGCAGTATGTGGGTTTGCCAGTTTAAAGACCTCTTTTTATATTGGTAGCATTGGTGCAGAACCAGCAAATCATTTAACAGCTATGAGCAATATTTGGTTAATGATTTTGACAATCGTAACTGCAACAATTGCGGTGGTTAGCATCTTCATGTATAAGAATCGCGCATTGCAATTAAAGCTAGTATTAGCTACTATCGCATTAAGTGTAATGATACTGATCATGTATTTTGCACAAACTCAGAAATTTGCAGTTGGCGGCTTTGCTTTAACCAGTATGATTGCTGTGGCAGTTCCAATTCTTTTAATTTTGGCTGCAACAGGTATTTATAAAGATGAGAAACTTGTTAAAAGTGCAGATCGAATCAGATAAAAAAATATCACATAAAAAAGGCGATCCCGTACCCTCGGAATCGCCTTTTTTTTTCGCTTCTCACTTCTCACTCCTCACTCCTCACTTCTTCTTTCAACTATCTCCATCAAAATCAAGAATGCAAAAGGAAAAGGAGTTAGGTAGATGTTCCTGATGGACGCCATTGCAGTTTTCAATGCGATAGGAAACTCTGATGCAAAAAAATATAGTAACACATAGATCATACAAATTAGAAGAACAAAGCTGTATTGTACTATCCACAAAGCAACTGCCCATTTCTTGTCGGAGAATTTCAATGCTTGATAACCCAAAATTGCAATGGACAAAAACCATACCGCTAGTATCATGGCTTTGTTTAATTTACCAAGCGATTCAGTTTTATTTGTTTCAAATACAAACCAATTCCCAATAAAACTGATCACTATAATAATGAGTATTAAAAAATATAAGAAGTATGGTTTAAGCATGTTGTTGCTTTGAACTTGAATAAGAAACCCAACCCCAAAAAATTAGTCCATACATCAACATTTTAAACAAATAGTGATGGGCAAAAACAGAAAGGTCTAAGTGCCTACTTATATTGAGCCAACAAATAATACTACATCTCATTATATTACATACAGAAATGAGTGTTACTCCAAATAAACTATACCAAAGGGTTTTGTGAGTTAGTTTCTGTAAGCAAATTAAAATACCAAAATAAAGTACTTGCAATTCAAGTGCATTGCAACCATCCGCAATGCCAATTAGTTTTTGGTGATTAAAGAACACCGTTTCTTTAAAAGACTTCGGCTCTCCTTCTTCTAGTGAACGATATTCGAAAAGATCATTTGGATAAAAAAGGTTGATAAGCTTCGCAGTTCCAGCGGCCGTGATTGAACTTAATTGTTTGTCAGGAATCCTTGCGGGAAAAAGTATAAAAGAATACAGCACTTCCCATAGAATGAGTAAAAGAATGATCTTGAAAGAAAATACTTTTACTGATTTAGGAATCTGAATTTCATTTAGTTGAAATCTATACATGTCTATCACATTGAGTGTGGCATCACTACAACTGACTCATGATTTCATGAAAGATTACAGCATGAAAATACACTTGAAATAAAAGATTACAAATATTGACCCGTATAACTTTGCTGAATCTTTTTTAGTCCCTTCGGCACACCCGCGTACACCAAATTTCCACCTGCGTCTCCCGCCTCTGGCCCCAGATCAATCACCCAATCTGCTGATTTGATCACGTCTGTATTGTGTTCAATTACAATTAATGAATGACCTTGTTCGATTAGTGCATTAAATGACGCCAGCAGTTTTTTAATATCATTAAAATGCAAACCAGTTGTTGGTTCGTCAAAAATGAATAAGATCTGTCCGATGCCTTTTCCTTTACCTAAAAAGCTAGCCAATTTAACACGCTGTGCTTCTCCCCCACTTAAGGTGTCGCTACTTTGTCCGAGTTTAATATAGCCCAAACCCACATCCTGTAAGGGTTGTATGGAATTACGAATTTGTTTTTCGTCAGCAAAGAATTCGATTGATTCATCTACACTCATTTCCAATAATTCGTAAATACTCTTATCATTATATTTCACTTCTAATACTTCTTCTTTAAATCTTTTACCTCCACATGATTCACAAGTCAAATGAACGTCTGCAAGAAATTGCATTTCTACCACTTGTTCTCCTTCTCCTTTACAAGTATCACACCTTCCGCCATCTACATTAAAAGAGAAATGCTTGGGTTGAAAGCCGCGCATTTTTGACAGTGGTTGTTTTGCGTATAGTTCTCGAATTGCATCGTATGCTTTAATATAGGTAATGGGATTACTACGAGATGATTTTCCAATCGGATTCTGATCGATCATCTCTATATGTGCAATCGAATCATAGTCGCCACTGATGGCTTTATGAACACCCACTTTATCAGCAAACTCACCTTTCAATTTATTCAACGCTGGAGATAACACTTGCTTCACTAGTGTGGTTTTCCCACTTCCACTTACACCTGTAACTACACAAAGCGTATTTAATGGAAACTCTACGGTAATACCTTTTAAATTATTTTGTTGAGCGCCTTCTACAATAATACTCCTATTCCATTTTCGTGTATTTTTGGGCACTTCAATTTGTAATTCTCCTTTTAAATATTTACCTGTAAGACTTTTAGGATTCGCTATGAGTTCATCATAATTTCCAACAGCTACAACTTCACCGCCAAGGTGTGAGGCAAGTGGTCCCATGTCGATAATATAATCCGCCTCACGCATCATCATCTCATCGTGTTCTACTACCACTACAGTATTTCCAAGATCACGTAATGATTTTAAAACACTAATTAATCTAACGGTATCACGTGAATGTAAACCAATCGAAGGTTCATCTAATATATATAGGCTATTGGTAAGATTACTGCCCAAGCTTCTTGTTAATTGTATACGTTGACTTTCACCACCACTCAGTGTATTTGCTAAACGGTTCAGGGTTAGATAGCCAAGACCCACATCCAGTAAGGTTTGTATGCGTTGGTGAATTTCTAGCATGATCCTTTTAGTGAGTGCTGTATCACTTGCAGAAAGTTTTAATTCATCAAACCAATTTTTCAAATCCTTCACCTGCCATTCGCATAATTCCCCAATATGTTTGCCACCCACTTTCACATACAATGCTTCAGGACGTAATCGATAACCATTACAGTCTGGGCAAGTTGTTCTTCCTCTATATCTACTTAATAAAACGCGGTATTGAACTTTGTATAGGTTCTGTTCTACTTCTTTGAAAAAGTCATTGATACCTGAAACTGTTTTCCCGCCTTCCCATAATTGTTTGTATTGGTCTTTGCTTAAATCGATGATGGGTTTGTGAATTGGGAATCCGATTCCCGCAGCTCCTTTAATAAATTGATCTTTCCACCAACCCAATTTTTCACCTTTCCAAGGTGCAATAGCCCCTTCAAATAGGCTAAGGCTTTTATTGGGAATTACTAAGTCGGTATCAATCCCCAATACCTGACTAAATCCCTCGCAGGTAGGGCAGGCTCCAAATGGGTTATTAAAAGAAAACAAATTGGGAACAGGTTCTTCAAATTGGATCCCATCTAGCTCAAACTTATTACTGTATTGTAATAGGTCTGTTCCATTAAGTTCTAAATACATGGCACCTTCTCCCTCATAAAATGCTGTTCCTATCGAATCGGATAAGCGGTGTAAGTCGTCTTCGTCAAAATCTTTGGTAACCAATCGGTCGATCAATACAAAAGCAGTTGGTTGATTTTTGCCCTGCTTCATTTGTTTTACTAAGTCTTTATCATTCAATTCTAATAGGTCCTCGATCCTCTTTATATCGGCAACTTTCTCAGATCTTATATAAATCCTAGCAAATCCCTTTTGCATAAGAATTTGCAACTCTTCCCTCGCCTCTCGATTCGCATGCTGCTTAAATGGAACCAGGATCACTACTTTAGAGTTGATCGGTTGGGCTTTCACAGCATTCACCACATCGATAACTTCATCCTTTTTCACTTCTTTGCCGCTGATTGGAGAGATCGTCTTTCCAGCACGTGCATATAATAGACGGAGATAATCATAGATTTCTGTCATACTACCCACGGTACTTCGTGGGGTACGGTTAATTACCTTTTGTTCAATGGCAATAGCCGGACAGAGGCCTTTAATATAATCTACGTCGGGTTTTACCATACGGGCCATGAATTGGCGGGCATAGGCACTTAGGCTTTCCGCATACCGACGCTGACCCTCAGCAAATAGTGTATCGATGGTTAGGGATGATTTTCCGCTTCCAGAAACCCCGGTAACCACAATCAATTTGTTCCTAGGGAAGGTTACGGTAACGTTTTTAAGGTTGTGTACCCTAGCCCCTTTTACAAGGATATCGTTATTAAGTACTGGTATCAGCTCTTCTTCTGTTTGGATATTTTTTGTTGACATACTGTAGCAATTTAAACAGTTTAATGATGCTTAAGTTTAACAAGACCCAGATAAATCCTTAATAATCAATAAAAAACGACTTTTTAAAATGTGAATAACCTAAAAACATTGAACAATCTTTTTCACAACGGATTTGTCGCATTAAAAAAATGATAATTTAACATTAGAATTAAAATCAGAGCTATAACTCTGGTCTTAAATCTCGATCCAATATCCTGAGTTTTCCGAAATCCTGACAAAACCCCATGCTATGAAAACATTGGAACATGTTTCAGACACCGAACTAATACGCTCCTTTCAAGAAGGAGATACGGAAGCTTTTGAAGTATTGATCTATCGGTACAAAGACAAGATTTATTCTTCAATCCTCTTTTTCGTAAAAGATAACTATCTCGCTGAAGATTTGTTTCAGGACGTGTTTATCAAAATTATCGATACCCTCAAAAATAAGCGATATACTGAGGAAGGCAAATTTTTACCTTGGGCCTTGCGAATCGCCCATAATCTATGTGTAGATTATTTCCGTAAGGTAAAGCGTACGCCAGCTATCAAAACTAGCGACAATAAAGACATTTTCGACGTGATCAACATATATGAAGATGGAGCTGATCAGAAGATCATGCAAAGTCAGAGTCACGAACGCGTACGAATGATGCTTGAACTATTGCCAGAGGAACAAAGAGAGATCATTGTCCTTCGCCATTATGCAAATCTTAGTTTTAAAGAGATTGCGCAGATCACAAATTGTAGCATCAATACTGCTTTGGGTAGGATGCGTTATGGTTTGATCAATCTTAGGAAGATGATGGCCGACAAACAAATTGCTTTATAACTAACGACAACTGCTAAGAATAAAAGATTCAAAAAGGCCTCAGAAATTCTGAGGCCTTTTTATTAATCATACCCCGGCTTGAAAGCCGGGGCTAACGTATTTCTATGAATGTTGCTAGCCCAGCCGAATGTCTCTCCATTTTTCACTTTTATCTTTTATCTTTTCACTTCAAAAGCCGCTTGCATCGCATCCAAGTGTTTGATGAACTTGTCGACATCTTGATCATATCCATAATTAATATCACTAAGTGGCTTACCATTTAGGTCTAAAAATTTATACAGCGGTTGCGCATTAAACCCAAAAGTTTTGACTTCATATTCCAAATTCCTGTCGCCTACCGTAACTGTTTTTTCTCCCTTTGAATTTGTTATTTGTTCTTCATCTGGTAATTCAGTTGATTCGTCGACATATAAACTAATGAGTACAAAGTTTTCTTTGAGTCTGCGTAACACTTCAGGATTTTTCCAAACCTGCTCTTCCATTTTGCGGCAATTAGCACATGAATGCCCAGTAAAATCTAGCATTACAGGCTTATTCAAAGCTTTTGCTGCCGCCATTCCTTCCTTTAAATCGAAGTAAGCTACTAAGCCAAATGGAACGTGTAATTTGTCGATATATTTTTTTGGTGGCAACGCCAATGAAACGTTTTTGTTATTGATAGTTCCACTCGTTTGTAATTTGTCGATTTTATATTCCAGGTCTTTTAAATTAAATTCCTGTGTAGTTGCAGGAGGAATAAATCCACTCAAATATTTAAGTGGTGCACCCCATAATCCTGGTACCATATATAGGGTAAAACAAAAAGTAATGATGGCGAAAAACAATCGGGGCACACTGATATAAGGCAGATCACTATCATGCGAAAATTTCAATTTTCCTAGCAAGTATAATCCCATCAACCCAAAAATGACAATCCAAAAAACTAAGAACACGTCTCTATCCAACAAACGCCAATGATAAACCAAATCAACATTTGATAAGAATTTCATTGCAAGTGCTAACTCTATAAATCCGAATGTTACTTTAACTGAATTCAACCAGCCACCACTTTTTGGAAGTGAATGCATCATGGTTGGGAAAAATGCAAATAATGAAAAAGGCAATGCCAATCCAGCCCCAAATCCAAGCATTCCAATGATGGGCGCAGAACTTACACCATTGGTGCTAGTCTGACCAAGCAGGGTACCTACCAACGGACCTGTGCAAGAGAAAGAAACGATCACCAAGGTCATCGCCATAAAAAATATTCCCATCAAACCACCCTTACCTGCTTTTTGATCTGCTTTATTGGCCCAACTATTTGGAAGTGTTAGTTCAAATGCACCAAAGAATGAAATTGCAAATACAATAAAAATGAGGAAGAATAAAATATTGGAAACAGGATGCGTAGAAATGGTATACAAAACCTTATCTCCAAAAATGATGGTTAGTAATAAAGTTGGAATGGTATAAATTGAAATTATAGAAATAGAATACCATACTGCATTTCTAATTCCTTCTGTTCTTGATTTACTTCTTTTCAAAAAGAAACTAACTGTTACAGGAATTAAAGGAAAAACGCAAGGTGTAATTATTGCTAATAATCCGGTACCAAAACAAATCAGGAAAATACTCCAAAGCGATTCACTTGCAGACGTTTTAGTAATGGGTGATGCGTTATTAATAAGAGGCGGAACTTTTACAGAAAAGTTTTCTTGCCCACTAGGAAATTCATTTCCAGCTTTTGAAAGCCAAGCAAAACTTCCTTTGATTTTCTTTACAGAACTGTCTTGTATATGTAATAGATATTGGAAGTCAACGCTATCACTAAACAGTCTGAATGAACCATCAAAGCCATTTTCCTTTTCAATTCGCAATACTCCAATCTCAGCTATTGAATCGGTTGACCATTGAAATTTTTGTGAATTTGAGTCGAGCTGAATACTACTTACAAAAGGATCACTGGGTATGCTTTTCTTTACAGAAAACAACTGAAGTCCTTTAAATAATGTAGCATGTACATTCAATTTGATCAAAGAATCGTTGACTCTGGATGTACTAAAAACAAATTGCACAGGAGGTTTAATATCCTGTGCAATAACATTTGTAACTAATACAATACCTAATAAGATCAGTAGGCTATGAATGATTTTTTTCATGCAAATTATTGGAGCTTGATATCAAATGATTTTTTTGTTGGAGGTAAACATTGGCTATCATCACATACCATATATTCAACCGTACCAGTCACATTTGTTTTAACCGCTCCTTTCAAAGTGATGCTTTGAACAAATTGTACCTGATCGCTGTAGAATAAAACTTGAACACCTTTAGGGCTGAAATTTTTGTCCAACACTTTTTCCTGTTTACCTATTTCTTTAGCTTTTCCAGCTGCAATGGTAATGAGAGGATTGGTATTGATGTTTATTTTGGTAGGAATTGGTCCACCTTTTGGCGTATTCTGAGAATAAATATGCCATGGTTTTGGCACCGTTGCAGTGATAATTAGTTCATAATTATTTCCTGATTTTTTCACCGCTTCATATTTCCAAACAACTGGATCTTTAGGTTGTGCAAAAGCACCTACTGTAAAGATCAATGCAACAAGTGCTATTAGTATTTTCTTCATTTTATTATTCTTTCAATCATTAATTTAATCCCAATAATTCAAAAACCTTTTTCCCATCAAGGTTACTCAAAGCATTTGCTGTAGCTCTTTCTGGATGTGGCATCATACCAAAAACATTTCTGTTTTTATTTGTAATTCCTGCAATATTTCTGATAGCTCCATTTGGATTAAACGATCCTTCTTCATTGCCATTTTCATCGCAATATTTAAAAATGACTTGTCCGTTAGCTTCCAATTCATTTAAAGTAGCTTCATCTGCATGAAAGCGTCCTTCGCCATGTGCAACCGGAATTTTCAATGCTTCTCCCTGCGCGTTTTTGATAAATACATTTTTGCAAACAAATTGTTGATTGGCATTCTGTAATAAAACACCAGGTAACAGGCCGCTTTCACAAAGAATTTGGAACCCGTTGCAAACACCTAAAACTTTGCCTCCTTTATTTGCAAATTCGATCACACTTTTCATCATCGGACTAAACCTTGCAATTGCACCACAGCGAAGATAATCTCCATAAGAAAAACCGCCAGGCAAAACAATGCAATCGTCTGTCGTAAACATGCTTAGGTCTTGGTCTTTATGCCATAACATGATTACTTCTTTTCCAAGATCGTTTTGTAAAGAATCTTGCATATCTCTATCGCAATTAGATCCAGGGAAAACAACCACTCCAAACTTCATATATAAATTTTTTTACCTTTAATAAAGAGTCGCTAATAGTGCCAAAGATAAAGCCTGCGGCGTTAAAGAATGCCTATTTTTTGATGAGTTCCCAATTATTGTGCACAATTAATATGATGGCTAACCAGAATAGTAAATTCGGAATAAATAAACGCTTGGGGTATCCAAACGCATTAGCCACAAAAGCACTTAGTGGAATGAGACATAATATGGCAGTATCCATTCCTGCCCCAACAAAAATAAAAGGAGCAATTAATAAGATCAGAAACAGCACCATCATAACCGACCAGTTTTTTCTAATCTGGATTACCATGCGGTTATTAAATTTTTGCCAGAAAAACATACCCACTATTAATGCAACAAACAAATAGCCCAAACTAATCAACAACCATTGATCTGGATGGGGAACTGGAAAGTGAAATTGAACTATTGGAAGATAATGAGTAATAGTTTTTAAATGGTCTGTCAGAAACAAATAAGACGCTAAAAAATAATAGGGCACCAAAACGCCCATCAATAATAAGACCCACTCAGCCGGACGAAATGGGCGAACTACTGCAAGGGCAAATAAAACAACCATGATCAAGATCGCAGTTGGATGATAGGCAATAATGGTTAACGACACCAACATCCCAATATTAAATAAAAGTGTTCTTGGTGTTTGGTTATTATAAAGTCTGCTTAATAGGATAAAGATCCATAAAACCAAAAAATTACTGATCAATGCCGCTGAGATGGAACACCATTGACTAATCATTCCAGTAAACAGAATATAGGTCATTGCAGTCACATAATTTGTTGACTGAAACATTCTAAAGTCTGTCAATACCATATTCAATCTTATCGCTTGTAAGAGTATGATTAATTGATAGGCAATAAAAAGAAATGTAGGTGAGATATTCGTCAAATATTGAGATAGTAATATTGATATAACGCCATCAGATTGATCAACCAATAAAACGGGGGTTGACATAAAAAGATGTGCATGCATAGCAATGCTAAGCAGGATAAGAAAAAAAATATTGATGATTGATTTGTCGCGAAAAAGAAATACCACAGCTTATATATTAAAATTCAACTTTAGCAAAACAGGTTGCACCTCTAAACTGACAAGGAACGATCATTTGTCTTGCTCCTACTTGCTTTGCATGTCGAGGCATAAATTCATATCCATTTTCAAGATTTTTGAAAGTGGGATTACGATCTATTTGTCCATCAGGTGAAAGGCTTTGGTCTGTTAAAATCACACTCCTCTTTTCTTGGATATTGAAAAGAAAATGTGCTTTATCTCCTGTATTCAGAACACTATAACCAATAAAATTATCTGTGTTATCATCGTATTGTTCCTTTCTAATAACGTTACTCCATTCTACTTTCCCTGCAGCATTAAAAGATAGTAACACAACATTATCGGCAAAATATCTAGTGGTAGTATTATTATTAAACGAATTGTATCTCCCCCATGGATAATAACCCATTGGCGAATAATACGAATAGTAATCCATCGTCATTCCAGAATAATAGGGCGATCCATAAAGATAATCCCACCTGCTTATAGTATTACCTTTTGTGGTGCTATAAGCCGCTTCAGCTGCAACGAAAAAACCACCGTCTTTTTTAAGGACAATATTTTTTAAAAAGAAATCATTGAAAGCCAATTTTAGATTGCCATCATTTTTGGCATCAGATCTAAACTCATCAGTAAAAATAGTAGTGAGAGAATTAAGGGGTTTGTTCAAGACCTTATCATATACAGCATAATATAGTCCATCTACATTGCCACGTCTCTGTTTACTATAAAAAGAACAAATCACATAGTGTTTATTGATATTGTCGACTTTAAGACGAATATCGTCAAGATAAATGCCAGAAATACTGATATCGCGTTTCAGAATGGTATCTGCATTGGCACTTTTAGACAACATTGAAATTTTATTGATGTTATCATTTTGTGCGGTACCTGATCCTTTAATGCAAACCAAATCACCCTCATTATCCAATGCAAATTCAGTTAGAAAATCATTTCTATCGGGCATTGCAACAGCAATTCGTGTTCGTTGTTGAAGTTGTAAATCTTTTGAAAACAAAAGTGTGGTTAGCGTATTTGAGCGATCATTTTTGGTGCTGATTTTAAACAACATGATTCGCTGCTTATTTTCACTATTTAAAACGGTATATATCTTAGTAGTGTTATTAAAATTTACATCAGTAGTTGTATCAAGTAGTATGGGCTTATCGATTAATTTTCCCTTTGCATCTAATTTAGCAACCATTGCATAATAGACACTTCTTTTTTGGTATTGATAAAACAGATAAAAAAAATCTGGATATTGAATAATATCTACATCTTGAACTTTTTCAGAAATAAAATCGAGTTTGTTTTTTTCGACCAATTTCATATCCGCATCAAGAACGGAAATATTATGCGTACTCGAGTAATTTTTATAAATCAAAAAATTCCCATTCATTTTCCCAATCACTTCAAAATTGATGGTACGGGCGTCGTCTCTGTCGGGTTCGGAATAAACAATACGTTGAGCATTTAACCCAGAACAAAGCAATAAAATGCCAGCAAACAGGAAAGAAAGCGATTTTTGCATTAGAAACAGATTTGTGTCTCAAAAGTACGGTAACTAGTATTTAAGAGAATGTAAATAAAAGATAAAGATTAGATTAAAACAAACGCGAAATTTCATAAAGAATAGATAAAGACATTGATTTTACGGCTACATTTGGAGAATAAAACCATTTTTATCCTAACCCACCAATTGTGAGCAAGCAGTTTAACAAGGTAACCACCGCAGGTCTGATCATCGCGTTGGGTATTATTTACGGAGACATCGGAACCTCTCCCCTTTACGTTTTAAACGAAATTATTACTGGCAGAGTTATTTCTGAAGAGCTAATCCTTGGTTCTCTATCTTGTATTATTTGGACGTTGACGCTTCAGACTACTGTGAAATATGTGATCCTTACCCTAAAGGCAGACAATAGAGGTGAGGGTGGCATTTTTAGTTTATACGCTTTGGTAAGAAGGAGAAAAAGGTGGCTGGTATTGCCGGCAATGATTGGAGGTGCGGCACTTTTAGCTGATGGTATTATTACGCCTCCCATTACGGTTACTTCTGCAATTGAGGGGTTAAGGCAGCTTCCCGCCTTTCATGATATTACTCAAAATACCATTGTTGCTATAGTTATAGCCATCATTTCGGGATTATTTTTTGTACAGCAATTTGGTACCGCATCCATTGGAAAACTCTTCGGACCCATCATGTTCATTTGGTTTTCTATGTTGGCGGTCTTGGGATCAATCCATTTGATGGATGACATCTATATTTTAAAATGCTTGAGTCCGCATTACGCCTTTGAGCTATTAACGAAATATCCAAAAGGCTTCTGGCTATTGGGAGCCGTATTTTTATGTACTACGGGTGCGGAGGCATTGTATAGCGATTTGGGACATTGTGGAAGAGGAAATATCCGTTACTCCTGGGTGTTTGTAAAGATCTGTTTGATATTAAATTACTTGGGACAAGGTGCTTGGTTATTAGCAAACCATCGGAATACAATAATTCCAATGCAAGAAATAGCAGATGGCTTTAACCCATTTATTAGTGTGATGCCACAATGGTTCAAATTGGCGGGCATTATCATCTCAACCGTTGCAGCAATTATTGCCAGTCAGGCATTGATCTCGGGCTCTTTCACTTTAATTAGTGAAGCGATGCGCCTGAATCTATGGCCTAAAATGAAGATCCAATATCCTACTGAAGAGAAGGGGCAATTGTATATACCAGGTATTAGTCTACTGTTATTTGTGGGTTGTACAGGCGTTGTATTGTATTTCCAGAAGTCTTCAAACATGGGCGCTGCTTACGGTTTGGCCATTACATTGTGCATGATCAGTACCTCTATTTTGTTTGCCAATTTCTTGGTGAGCAAACGCGTTTTCCCTTTATGGATCTATGTTTATTTGGGAACCTATTTTGCCATTGAAACATCCTTCTTGATCGCCAACCTTGAAAAATTCATGCACGGTGGTTATGTTACATTGATCGTAGGTGGTGGACTATTTGCAGTCATGTATGTTTGGTACAGAAGCAGGAAAATTAAAAACCGTTACGTAGAATTCGTACGGATGGAGCATTATATCCCTATGATCCAGGAGTTGAGTAATGACAAATCGATCACTAAATATTCAACGCACTTGATCTATATGACCAGTGCTAATAATCCAAAAGAAATTGAGCATAAGATCATTTATTCGATCATGAATAAAAAACCAAAAAGAGCTGATATTTATTGGTTTGTTCACGTTGATGTATTAGATGATCCTTATACCTGCGAATACTCTGTAGAGCATATTATTCCAAATGATATCATTCGTATTGAATTCAGACTTGGGTTCAGGGTAGAACAAAAGATTAACCTGATGTTCAGAAAAGTTGTGGAAGAATTAGTAAATAATAGGGAAGTGAATATCACTAGCCGTTACGAAAGCCTTGAACGCAATAATGTGGTTGGAGATTTCCAATTTATTGTACTTGAAAAATACCTGAGTCAGGATAATGAGCTTCCAATTTTCGAGAGAATCGTCATGAAGCTATATTTCTGGTTAAAGGAAATCAGTTTAGGAGAGGAACGAGGCTTTGGCTTGGATCCAAGTAATGTCTCAGTTGAGAAATTCCCATTGATCGTAGCTCCTATCTCAAAACTTAATTTAAAAAGGGTTTACCACGATTCATCTGAATACGAATAGATTCCTTCTAAGGGTTACTTGATTTGCAAAAGAAATTTGTATCTTTCTTACACAGATAAAATAAATTCTGCTTAAGAAACTTGCCAGTTACTTTTTTCTATATCATTTTAGTATATGGAGCAATCCTATTGATTGCCTATCTGGTACAGGAGCGGTTTATTTTCAAACCAGAAAAACTACCACAAGATTTTAAATATAAATATGCTGCTCCTTTCGAAGAGTTATTCTTCAATGTTGCCCCAGGAGTAAGCATTAATGGCCTGCATTTTTACTGTAAAGAACCGAAGGGGTTAATCTTATATTTTCATGGCAATTCAAGAAGTATCAAGGGCTGGGCAAAATATGCCCGAGATTTCTACCGGTTTCAGTACGATGTTGTTTTAGTTGACTATCGGGGCTTTGGGAAGAGTACTGGTAAAAGAAGTGAAAAGGAAATGCTCAACGATATGCAATATGTTTACGAGCAACTTCTATTAAAATGCCCTGAGCACCATGTATTGATATATGGAAGGAGTATGGGTAGTGGATTTGCTGCTAAAATCGCAGCTGATAATTCTCCACGCTATCTCATTCTCGACGCTCCCTATTATAGTTTTATTAAAGTAGCAGAACGCTTTTTGCCCATCCTTCCACACCGTTGGTGGCTTAGATACAAATTAAGAACTGATCAATGGATTCGAAAAGTAAACTGTCATACCTATATTATTCATGGCACTAAAGATTTTTTAATTCCTATTTCACAAAGCGTAAAACTTCAAGCAATTAGTCCACATAAAATCACACTCATTCGCATACATGGTGGTGGACACAACAATCTTCCTTCCTATAATGAGTATCATAATTTTATTCGAGATATCCTAAAATACTGATCTCCCCAATAATCAGATATAAAGCTTTAGTTTCGCATTCATTGAAGATCATGAAAAAATCAAATCCTTTATTTCGTTGGGCTAAAATTTCAGTGCTGATTTATTCTGTATTAGGAATTGCTTTTTATTGGCTGCAAGAAAAGATCATTTTTCATCCAGTTGCATTAACCGACGGGATCCCCTACCATTTTGATCAGCCCTTTAAAGAAATCAATATTGATATTGATGATGCCACACACTACAATATTATATCCTTTACTGTTCCTGATTCTTTAAAAAAGGGAGTCGTATTATATTTTCATGGCAATAAAGAAAATGTAAATCACTATGCAAAATTTGCCAAAAATTTTACCACAAAAGGCTGGGAAGTTTGGATGGTTGATTATCCAAAATTTGGCAAATCAACTGGTGAATTATCAGAAAGCAATTTATACGAAGAAGCACTTCAAACGTATAAATTGGCAAGGGTTCAATTCCAACCCCAGCAAATCATCATTTACGGAAAATCAATTGGCACTGGGGTTGCTGCGGAACTAGCCAGTATTAGAGATTGCAAAGAATTGATATTGGAAACACCTTATAAAAGTATGGTGGCATTGGCCCGTCATTATACTTGGATCTTACCCGTTGAAACATTATTACATTTTAAATTAAGAACCGACCAATACCTCACGAAGGTTACTGCTCCAATTACGATATTTCATGGTACAAAAGATGGACTAATCCCGCTTAGTCAGGCATTGGAATTGAAAACCGCCTTTAAACCCAATGATCAATTTTTTACCATTGAAGGTGGTACACATCATAACTTGAATGACTACCCCTTGATGAAAGAAAAACTAGACTTTATTTTATCTCGTTAAATAAGTGTCGGCCCATTTTTTCTTTTATCTTTAAAGTAAAGAGACTGCATGCCCATACTCCTGCTAATTTCTGCTGTACTTATATTGGTACTGCTCATCACTGTTGTGAAGCTACATCCCTTCCTGTCGTTTTTATTAGTGTCCATTGCGGTAGGCATTGCTACAAATATGGAAGTAGCTAAAATTGTGGGTGCCATTCAAAAAGGTATTGGAGATATTATGGGGTCATTGTTAGTGATCTTGATTGTTGGTGCCATGCTAGGCAAACTTGTAGCAGATAGTGGCGCAGCCAATCAAATTGCGGATAGTTTAATTAGGGTATTTGGAACCAAAAAAATTCAATGGGCTTTAGTATCTACTGCATTTATAGTAGGGATTCCGTTGTTTTATGGGGTGGGTTTTGTTTTATTAGTGCCGCTAGTAATTACCATTTCTGAAAAATATAAAATGTCCGCTGTGTATTTAGGACTACCAACACTAGCAGCGCTTTCAGTGACACATGGCTATCTTCCACCACACCCGTCGCCAGTTGCTTTGGCTGATCAGTTTCATGCTGATTTAGGTAAAACATTATTGTATGGATTTTTAATTGCCATTCCAGCAATCATTATAGCTGGTCCGCTCTTTTCAATGACCCTTAAAAAATACACAGCCAAACCATTAGCCATTTTTAGTACTAAAAATTTTGATGAGCAAAAACTACCGAACTTATTCTTTAGTTTATTGGCTGCATTTTTACCGGTTTTATTGATAGCCCTAGATACCATTGTAAAAATGCTTTTTCCTGAAAAAAATGTTTTCACAAAAACAATGCACACAATCGGTGATCCTTCCATTGCAATGCTGATAAGTTTATTAATTGCACTTTATACGTTGGGAATTAGACAAGGAAAAAAAATTGCTGCAATTATGGCTCCTATGTCAGATGCCATTAAAGAGATCTCAAGTATCTTATTAATTATTGCAGGTGCAGGTGCCCTGAAACAAATTTTGACGGATTCAGGGATCAGTAATGAATTGATTCAGCCTTTGAGTGGATTAGCGATTCATCCATTACTATTGGCATGGAGTATTAGTGCCATTATTCGCGTAAGTGTTGGCTCAGCAACCGTTGCTGGCTTAACCACTGCTGGAATTGTGGCACCGTTAATTGCGAGTACTGGCGTTAATCCTTGTCTCATGGTATTAGCAACAGGAGCCGGAAGTTTAATGTTTTCACACGTGAACGATCCTGGATTTTGGATGTTCAAAGAATACTTTAATTTAACGGTCAAAGAAACCATCAAAACCTGGAGTGTGATGGAAACAATTGTTTCTGTTGTAGGGTTGATTGGCGTTTTTATTCTCAATAGTTTTTTATAATCAAAAAATATTTCTATGTCAGCAGATGAAAACTTTGCAGCCTTAGGGTTGAATTTACCTCCAGCTCCTAAACCACTAGGTGTATATAAACCATTGTTGATTGATGGAAAACATTGTTATGTATCTGGTCATGGAACCGTACAAGAAGATGGCACTTTAATCGTTGGACGAGTAGGTGAAAACCTTACACAGGAAGAAGCGAAATTGGCAGCACAGCAAGTTGGGTTAGCGATTCTTGCAACCCTAAAAACAAATCTTGGTTCACTCAACAAAATAAAACGTGTGATCAAAGTTTTAGGAATGGTGAGTTGTGTGCCAGAATTTGAAAAGCATCCATTTGTGATTAATGGCTGTAGTGAACTCTTCGCAAAAGTATGGGGTGAAGATAATGGCATTGGTGTAAGAAGTGCCGTTGGAATGGGATCCTTACCTGGTAACATTCCTGTTGAAATTGAAGCCATGTTTGAATTGAATGATGATGAATTTTTGGACTAATTATTAAATCGACTTTATGGAATGGTATGAAATAAAAAATATTGATTCTGTTGATAGCCCTGCCTTATTGGTTTACCCCGACAGGGCAAAAGAAAATATACGTTTGTTGATTGAGATGGCAGGGAGTACAGAAGCATTACGACCGCATGTTAAAACCAATAAAATGAGTGAAGCTTGTCAGCTTTTATTAGATGCAGGCATTCATAAATTTAAATGCGCCACTATCGCGGAAGCTGAGATGTTAGGAAATTTGAAAGCTCCTGATGTGATTTTAGCACACCAACCAACAGGACCAAAAATTCAACGATTAATTGATCTAACTAAAATATTCCCTTCTACCCACTATTGTACTTTGATTGATAATGTTGGCACAGCCTCAAAATTATCAGCAGCATTTTTAGAAGCAGGTCTGCACTTAGATGTTTATATCGATTTAAATATCGGCATGAATCGCTCAGGCATCAAAGCAGAGTTTGCATTTGAATTATACAAAGCCTGTGCATCCTTAAAAGGTATTAGTATCATTGGCTTACACGGATACGATGGGCATATTCGCGATACTGATTTTGCAGAAAGAAAACGCAAATCAGATGAAGGATTTGCAAAAGTGGAAACCTTACAAAAAAACATTCTATCCTTCGATGGGAAAACCATGAAAGTAGTAGTAGGAGGATCTCCAAGTTTTCCAACACATATTGATAGAAAAGGTGTTGAGTATAGTCCGGGTACTTTTATCTTCTGGGATTGGACCTACAAACATATTGTACCAGACGAGCCCTTTGATTATGCTGCATTAGTGATCACAAGGATCAATTCTATCATTGATGAAAAAACATTTTGCTGTGATCTCGGACATAAAGCTGTAGCAGCAGAAAATCCTTTACCACGTGTCTACTTTTTGAATGCTCCAAATGCAGTGCCTAAAGCTCAGAGTGAAGAACATTTAAGTGTTACGGTAGACGATACTAGTATTTATAAAGTAGGTGATGTTTTGTACGGTGTGCCGGTGCATGTTTGTCCAACAGTTGCATTGTATGCCGAAGCAAATATTGTAGAGGGTCATGAAGTACACCAGCAGTGGAAAGTAATTGCACGTGATAGAAAAATCACCATTTAAAGTTCAAAGATGTTAATAGTAGATGCCCACCTTGATTTAAGTATGAATGCCATGGAATGGAATCGCGATTTGCGAGAGCCTGTAATGGCCATTCGTGAGCGAGAAAAAGGCATGAGTGATAAACCTGATAGAGCAAAGGGAACTGTCGCATTTCCCGAATTGCGAAATGGTCAAATCGGGTTAGTTGTAGCCACTCAAATTGCTCGTTATGTGACCTCAACATCAAAATTAAAAGGATGGAATTCTCCAGAACAAGCTTGGGCCCAAACACAGGCGCAGCTTAGCTGGTACAGGGCTATGGAAGAAGCTGGTGAATTGGTACAGATCACAAATTCCAAAGAATTAATTCATCATGTAGAAACTTGGAATTCAAAAAAATCCATTGGCTATATTTTAAGTTTAGAAGGCGCAGATTCTTTGATTACAATTGATCATTTGCATCGTGCTTATGCGTATGGTTTGAGGGCAGTTGGTCCTGGTCATTATGGCCCTGGCCGTTATGCCAATGGAACAGATTCAAGTGGTTCATTGAATGCAATGGGAAGAGCACTTTTAAAAGAAATGGAATCTTTGAATATGATTCTAGACGCCACGCATTTATGCGATGAGGCTTTCTGGGATGCTATGGAATTGTATAATGCCCCAGTGTGGGCTAGCCATAATAATTGCAGAGCATTGGTCAATCATAATCGTCAATTCAGTGATGACATGATCAAAGCGCTGATACAAAAAGATGCAGTCATTGGTGGTGCCCTAGATGCATGGATGATGGTTCCCAATTGGCAAAGAGGAATATCAGATCCAAAAGCAATGGATTGTAGTTTAGAAAAAATGATTGATCATATGGATCATATTTGTCAGCTTGCTGGCAATGCCAATCACATTGGCATTGGTACAGATCTGGATGGAGCATACGGCAAAGAGCAATGTCCATATGATATAGAAACAATTGCAGATCTACAAATCGTTCCATCCCTATTATCAAAAAGAGGTTACACCCAAATTGAGATTGAAAAAATCATGCACGGCAATTGGCTGCGAGTGATGAGAAGAGCGCTCCCTGAGGGTTGATGAAATTTCCACTGAGAGGCCCTAGGCTAAAGAAAGTTCAAACTTTTCTTACAAGAAGCCCCAGCCTGAAGGCTGAGGTTAACGTAGTTCTTTCAGGACCGTCTTTGATTTTGTAATTGATAGTTCATGCTTGACACCAACTTTCAATGCATAGTTAGTCGTTTCATGACTTACCGGAAAATCAAAACAAATAGGGTATTTATATTCTTTTAAATGTTCGTGTAAGGTTTCATAAACTGTCATCCCGAATTCAACAGTAGTATCTTTCATATCAGTAAATCCACCAATTACCAATCCTGCCAATCCATCCAACAATCCGGCTCTTTTTAATTGCAGAAACATTCGATCGATATGATAAATATATTCGCCAAGGTCTTCTATAAAGAGAATTTTATTCTTTGTTTGAAAAGCAGTTTTTGTTCCAATCATATGAACAATCAAGGAAAGGTTTCCGCCAATTAATTCGCCACTTGCTTTACCTAGTTGATTAAATACATGTGGGGCACAAGTATAATTGGCCATCTGTCCTTTTAGCAATCTCCTGATCGATTGTACATATTCATTTTCTGAACCGCCATCATTAAATGCTCCTGCCATAGAGGAATGAATGGAAGCAAATTTTACTTGCTGGTACAATGCTGCGTGCAGAACGGTGATATCACTAAAACCAATCAACCATTTCGGCTTTTTCTTAAAAGCTTTAAAATCGATTCCGTCGATTATTCTACTCACCCCATATCCTCCCCTGCCGCAGAGAATGGCATTGACTGATGGATCATCAAGCATTGATTGCAAATCAGAAGCTCGCTCCGCATCTGTGCCAGAAAAATAGTGAAACTGTGAGCCCAAGGTTTTACCCAATTTCACTCGATAGCCCCATTTTTCTAAGGTTTCAATACATGTAGCCGCTTTTTCTAAAGTCATAAATCCAGCCGGACAAACGATGCCAATGGTATCTCCTTTTTTGAGATAGGGAGGTATTTTAATCATATTGTAAAAATAGGGAAATACCCTACTTGCTCCATTCTTCCTGCTTAAACTAGGATTGCTTACTTTTGCAGTCTTTAGAAAGTTAACATGAAGAACCCGAAGAGATATTTAATTACAGCCGCTTTGCCTTATGCAAACGGTTTGAAGCATATTGGACACTTAGCTGGAGCCTATCTGCCAGCAGATACTTATGTCCGTTATTTAAAGGCTCAGAAGCGCGATGTGGTATTCGTTTGCGGAAGCGACGAACACGGCACAGCCATTCCTATTCAGGCAACTAAAGAAGGTACCACTGCACAGGCTATCATTGATAAATACCATCCAATCATCGCCCAAAATTTTAAGGATCTTGGGATTGAGTTTGATGTTTATCACAGAACCAGTTCTCCACTTCACCATGAAACAGCTCAAGAATTTTTTAAAGTTTTGAACGATCATGGAGATCTAGAGATCAAAGCAAGCGAGCAATATTTTGACGAAGCAGCTAATAGTTTTTTAGCAGATCGATATATCAAAGGCACTTGTCCGAACTGCGCATACGAAAGCGCTTACGGGGACCAGTGCGAGCGATGTGGTAAAACTTTAAGTCCGGATGAACTCATTAATCCAGTGAGCGCTTTAAGCGGCAACAAGCCCGTTAAAAAAGGCACGCAGCATTGGTATCTTCCGCTTGACCGTCATGAGAAATTTTTGAGCGACTGGATTTTGAAGGATCATGCAACAGATTGGAGGAACACAGTTGTTGGTCAGTGTAAAAGCTGGATCGATGGCGGCTTACAAGCCAGAGCGGTAACGCGTGATTTGGATTGGGGTATTAAAGTACCCGTTGCAGGTGCTGAAGGAAAAGTATTGTACGTATGGTTTGATGCACCTATTGGTTATATCAGTGCTACGAAACAATGGGCATTGGATCATGGAAAAGATTGGAAACCTTATTGGCAGGATAAAGAAACCAAGTTGGTACACTTTATTGGCAAGGATAATATCGTATTCCATTGCATCATCTTCCCAGTGATGTTGCAATTGCATGGCGATATTTTACCAGATAATGTTCCGGCCAATGAGTTCATGAATTTGGAAGGCGATAAGATGAGTACTAGTAGAAACTGGAAATTGGAGATGCAGGATTATATTGATGACTTTATCAATAAAGAAAACGGCGGACCACAATTAGCAGATGCACTTCGTTATTACCTAACTCAAATTGCACCCGAAACAAAGGATAGTGAATTTACCTGGAAGGGATTTCAAGATGCGAATAATAGTGAGCTGGTGAATATTTTCGGAAACTTTGTGAATCGCGCCATGGTGTTGATGCACAAATTGTGTAACTCAAAAGTGCCACCAATTTATCCTGAGTTATTTGATGAATTGGATACTGAAGCGATTAAAGCGATCACCAACAGTAAAGAAAAAGTAGAATCATTACTAGAGCAATATAAATTTAGAGACGCTTTATTTGAAGTGATCGATCTAGCACGTACTGGCAATCAGTATATGCAGAAAAAGGAACCTTGGATCTTAGCGAAGCAGGTTGATGAAAATGGTAAGATCAAAGTGGAAGCACAGCGATTGATCGATAATTGTTTGCATATCTGTTTACAGATGACTGCCAACCTTGCGATCCTGATTAATCCTTTCTTACCATTCACTTCTAAAAAGATCTGTCACTTATTGAAAGTGGTAGACAAAATATTAGAATGGAAGAATGCTGGCAAATTTAAATTGTTGAGTGTAGGTTATACGCTTCGACCGCCAGAATTATTATTCCGTAAGATCGATGACACAGAAGTAACTTATCAAATCGAAAAACTACACAAAGCATTGGAAGCATCAAAAGCAATTAGCGAAGAAGAAAAAGCAGCACCAGCATTTGTTCCTGTAAAATCAGAGATTGTATTCGATGATTTTGCAAAGATCGATTTGCGAGTTGGTAAGATCTTAAGTGCTGAGAAAGTTGAGAAGGCCGACAAACTTTTGAAGTTAGGAGTGTTATTGGGATTTGAAACAAGAACCATTGTTTCAGGAATTGCATTACATTTTAAACCTGAAGAAATCGTTGGCAAACAAGTTACTGTAGTTGTGAATTTAGCACCAAGAAAAATGCGTGGAATAGAAAGCAACGGCATGATTCTAATGGCCGAAGATGCGAGCGGAAAATTACATTTTGTAAATCCGGAAGATGCGATTGGCGAAGGGTCGACGGTAAATTAGTAAAGAATGAATTGTGGAAAAAAATGACAAATGAAATAATTTTAGTCCTAATTTCTAGCGCGTTTTATCCATATTTCAAAAAATAATATAATTTTAAGTATGCTAAATTTGAATGAAAAATATATCCTAAATAAACAGCAGAAGAAAGTTGCTGTACAACTTGATATAAAGACGTTCAAGAAAATTGAAGATGTATTGGAAGATTACGCCCTTGGCCAATACATTGAAGCTTCAATTGAAGAAGATAAAATAACACTTGAAGAAGCCAAAACTGCATACAAAAAAATCAAAAAAGGTTAACAATGGAATTGCACTTTACAAAAACCTTCTTGAAGGATTTAGCAAAAGTGCAGCCAGTCAAAAGAAGAAAACAAATTGAGGAATTTGTTTTCGAAATAATGCCACTATCGCTTTCATTAGAATCTTTGGGCTTAGCTGAAAAAATGACGGGCTATGAAAATTTTTATAAAATAAGGTTTGGTGATTATAGAATCGGTTTAAATAAAACTTCCACTCATATTGAGTTAATTAGAGTTTTACATCGCAAAGAGATTTACAAAGTATTCCCATAAAAAAAGAGACTGTCTTCTCAGATAGTCTCTTTTTATTATTAGGAGTTTAGTATTAATCAAACTTAACGCACTCCTTCAACTCTCTTTCCGAGTACGCCATTTTATATTGTTTCAATACATCATCAGGTACTCCGTTCCATTGATTTGGAACATTGCCCATATAGCCGATATCTTTTACTCCGATCTCTGAAGTATAGAATCCTGTTGAAACTAAATCGCGAATTAAATTAAAGAAGCTAACACCCTGTGCCATTTCGGGTTTTGCTTTTTTAGGATAGGCGATCATATCAACTATTTCAATTTGTTGCTGATGTGTACAGCCAGTAAAAGTTTTTTCAAAACGATTTAAGCATTGCAGATCTAACCAACGCAATCCACCACGCAAAGGCGTTTGATGCTCGGGCATATCTTTTACAATGAACTCAATAAAGTCTGGAACTTTCGCATCAGAAGCACTGCCACTGATTGCATCTTTTGGAATAATGATATCTCCTAACACGGTAATCGTTGCCATTTCTGCAGGAGTGAAAAATTTATCGAGTGCATTAAGTTTTTTCAATGCATCTTTTTCTTCCTGCATACGGTCGGCATCGAGTGTAGCAGTTGCAGATTCTGCAATTGCTTTTTTCTCGCTGGGCTTACAAGCTTCTACCAATACACCTGTGGCCATGGAGCCCATCAGGATTGCTTTGATCGATTTTCTTCTGTCCATAATTTTATTTTTATCCCGAGGGAATTAGATATTTTGTTTTTTCAATTCATCGATGATGTATTCAGAAGCGCGCATAGATAAAGCAAGGATCGTCCAAGTAATGTTCTTATCAGCTTGTGAAGTAAACTGACTACCATCCACACAGAACAAGGTTTTACAATCGTGTGCTTGACTCCATTTATTCAACGCAGATGTTTTACGATCAGCACCCATTCTCACGGTACCAGCTTCGTGAATAATATTTCCTGGATTGCTCAAGCCCCATTTATTTTTCTCATTATCATCCGCACCCCAAGTAATGATCGCGCCCATATTATGCATGATCTCCTTGAAAGTTTCTTTCATGTGTTTGGCTTGCTTGATCTCATAGTCAGAGTGATTAGTATGAAAACGAAGTACCGGAATACCATATTTATCAACCACTTTTGGATCTATCTCACAATAGTTATTGATATTCGGAACTGCCTCACCACGTCCGGCCATACCCACACCAGCGCCGTAGAAAAAGCGATGGTCTTCTTTCAAAGACTCACCATATCCACCAGCTTCTTTGGTTTTGCCATTTACCTGGAACTGTCCGTTTTGCCCTTGAATACCCATACCAAAACCATACGCAGGCTGACTCATCCCGCCCCAATATTCAATATGATAACCACGAGGGAAATCTAATTTTTTATTATCCAACCACCATGGAGTATATACGTGCATACCGCCAACACCGTCTTCGTTGTAACGCTTACGGCCAAAGAGTTCTGGCAATACACCTCCCATCGCAGCTCCTGTAGAATCGTGCAAGTATTTACCAACTACATTACTATCATTAGCCAATCCATTTGGATGGCGTTGTGATTTAGAGTTGAGTAATAAACGAGCTGTTTCACAAGTGCTCGCAGCAAGGATTACCACTTTACCAAATACCTGATATTCTTGGTTATCTGTTTTATCGATAAATGAAACACCAGTTGCTAATCCTTCAGCATTCGTTAATACTTCACGAGCCATGGCATTGGTGATCACATCGATATTACCCGTTAAGATCGCAGGTTTAATCAATACTGATGAGGAAGAAAAATCGCCATATACTTTACAACTTCTTCCGCACTGAGCACAGAAAAAACAAGCACCTCTTTCTTCATTGATTTTTTTTGTAAGAATCGATAAACGAGATGGGATTACTGGAATACCAATACCTGTTGCTGATTTTTTGATCATCAATTCGTGCAAGCGAGGCTTGGGTGCTGGCAAGAAAATTCCATCAGGGTCATTTGGCAAACCTTCCATTGAACCAAATACACCAATCAATTTATCGATCTTATCGTAATAAGGTTTAACATCATCATAGCTGATGGGCCAATCATCGCCTAAGCCATCTACACTTTTTCTTTTAAAATCTTTTGGTCCGAAGCGAAGTGAAATTCTACCCCAATGATTCGTTCTTCCTCCAATCATACGCGCACGCCACCAATCCCATTTATCAGAGCCTTCTTTCATGGTATATGGCTCCCCATCAATTTCCCAACCCCAATAACATCCGTCGAAATCTCCGAACGGACGAAACTTAGTACTAGCACCTCTTCTAGGAGATTCCCAAGGATTTTTTAATTGAGATGAATTGATTGCAGGATCGTAACTCGGACCAGCTTCTATTAAACAAACTTTTAGTCCGGCCTTAGATAAAGTGTAGGCGGCCATTCCACCACCCGCACCAGAACCCACGATTACAGCATCGTATTTTTTCGGCTGTTTTTTGATCTGAAGATCTCCCATATAGCTTTGTTGAATTTTGTTATCGTTAGAGGAATGAATGTAAGAAATTAAGTGAAGAGATAAAAGATAAAAGTGAAGAGAGGAGGAAAAAAAAGTGAGAAGTGAGGAGTGAAGAATAATAAATGCAATAATCCTAAATCTTTAAAATGGGAAATAAAAAAACCGTCCCGAAAAATCGGGACGGCAGATAACCAGGTACGGTTTAAAATCTATGGCTAAGACATTGCTGTCT
>JAPLEO010000110.1 GCA_026391125.1 Bacteroidota bacterium | reverse complement strand
GGTATTCCTCAGAAAGTGGTGGAAAAGATATTTCAACCCTTCTTCACTACTAAACCCACCGGCCAGGGAACAGGGTTAGGCTTGAGTTTGAGTTATGATATTGTGAAGGCGCATGGGGGGGAATTGAAAGTAGAGACCAAAGAAGGAGTGGGCACATCATTTAAGATAGTATTACCATTATAAACAAAAGCATGAAAAAATTATTGTTGGCAATTACTCTATTTGGATGTTTAACCTTTTCCTCTTTCGCACAAATATCGAATGAAGATATTTCCAAATTTAAAAGGCAGTTGTATGCGGAAATCAATGATTCAAT
Source organism: Bacteroidota bacterium (assembly GCA_026391125.1). GTDB lineage: Bacteria > Bacteroidota > Bacteroidia > Chitinophagales > Chitinophagaceae > Sediminibacterium. The sequence continues at coordinate 63,734 of JAPLEO010000110.1, read as the reverse complement.
AAGATTAAATCTTTCAATGCAATTAGCATCAGGCCTTCGGTTTTCTAATGTAGATTCTTCGCTTTATTATACTGACCTGGCTCTTGATTATGCAGTTAAATTGCAATTGCCTCTTGTGCGTGCAGGTATGTTATCATTAAAAGGTGCAACAGTTTTGGAAAGTGGAAGGTTGCCGGAGTCGCTTCAGTTTCAATTTGAAGCACTGGATATTGCTCAAAAATTAAAAGATACCGCTACGATAGCCATGGCTTTTAACCGCATTGGAAATACGTATATGGAATTGGCAGATTATAAGAAGGCGAATGAATATTATTTCAGGTCCAAAGAACTGTTTGAAGTGTTGAGTGACTCAGCATTGATTTATAACGAAATTTCGAATATTGGGAATATCTATGAATTAATGAATCTGCCAGACTCTGCTTTATATTATCAGCAACAGGTGTATAAGGCAAGTAAATTAAGATATAATAATAGAAATTTTGTAACCTGGCCTGAAATGATGTTTAGAATGGGCAATGCCTATAAATTGAAAGGAGATAAAGAAAAGGCAATGCATTATTATAAACAGGGAATCATCGAGGCTAATATCGATAATGATTTACGTAACCTCACTGCGAATACCTTATTTCTGGCAAAATTGTATAATGATCTCAACATGCCTGACTCTAGTTTGAAGTATGCTTATAATGCATTGCAAACCGGAAATGCCGTTACGTTCAGAAAAGGCGTTTATGATGCTTCTGTCCTTATAAGCGATTTATATAAAAAAAGGAACCAGAACGACAGTGCTTATAAATATTTATCCATAGCCAATCAAGAAAAGGATAATCTGACAGGAATAAAAAGGTTCCTTGAATTGCAGAGGATTATTTTGGATGAACAGGAACGACAGAAAACTCTAGAGGCAGAACGTATTGAAAGTCAAAACAGGCAGAAGCAATTCATTTTACTGGGGGGGCTTGGAATATTTTTGATTGTGGCTTCTATTCTTTACTTTAATAACAGACAAAAGCAAAATGCCAATAAAATTTTAGAAGCAACGTTGACAAATCTAAAATCCACCCAATCGCAACTCATCCAATCCGAAAAAATGGCAAGTTTGGGTGAGCTTACAGCAGGCATTGCTCATGAAATTCAAAACCCATTAAACTTCGTCAATAATTTTTCGGAAGTGAACACCGAATTGATCGATGAATTACAAAAGGAATTAAAAACCGGCAACACCGAAGAAGCAACAGCCATTTCAAACGACATCAAAGACAATGAACAAAAAATAAACCACCATGGCAAACGCGCCGATGCCATTGTTAAAGGCATGCTACAACACAGCCGCAGCAGCAACGGACAAAAAGAACCTACTGATATCAACGCTTTGGCTGATGAGTATTTACGGTTAGCTTATCATGGTTTGCGGGCCAAGGATAAAGATTTCAATGCAACATTGGTCACAAAATTTGATGCGTCGATCGGTAAGATCGATCTGATTCCGCAGGAAATTGGAAGAGTAATCCTTAACCTGATCACCAATTCTTTTTATGCTGTTGCAGAGAAGAAAAAAATGGTTGGTGAGGGTTATGAGCCAACAGTTACCGTCGCCACCAAAAATTCTGCGGGGAAAATACAGATCTCCGTTGCGGATAATGGAAATGGAATACCACAGAAAGTTTTAGATAAGATCTTCCAACCCTTCTTCACTACCAAGCCAACAGGCCAGGGAACAGGGTTAGGTTTGAGTTTAAGTTATGATATTATTAAAGCGCATGGTGGGGAATTGAAAGTGGAAACAAAAGAAAACGAAGGAAGTGAATTTATTATTCAATTACCCTTTAAATCCATTGTATAATGAAAAAGTTGATAAGTCTGTTCCTTATTGGGTCTTTATCACAGCCGTGCTTTGCACAGAGCAATCAGCAAGCCATCATCGACAGCTTGAAACAGGAGCTTTCCATAAGCAAGATCGATACCAGTAATGTTCTGTCGATGGTGGAACTGGTTAACCAATATAAGTACACTAACGCTGACTCTGCTTTATTCTACGCCCAGCAAGCTTTGATACTATCTCGGAAAATAAAATTTCACGAAGGGGAATTTAGATCCCTTTTGATGATGGGGTTTGCACTTTCCCTGGCTAGCAATCACTCTCGGGCGCTGGAATTGGAGTTGAAGGCCTTACGGATTTCGGAGAAATACAATTTTACGATAGGCCGGGGGGAAGTATATAACAGGCTTGGGGTAATATACAGACAAACAGACGATATCGCCCGGGCAGTGTTTTATCATAAAAAGTCAAAGCAGCTCTTCGACTCATTGCATAATTATTACAAGGCGGTAACGTCAGAAGTACAAATCGGAAGGGCATATTATTTAATGAATCAAACAGACTCTGCCTTGTATTATTGCCTGATGGCAGATAATCATATCAAGCGCTATGGGTCGGAATCTATGAGTAGTACCAATTTTATAACACTTGCCAGGCTCCAATTAAAAAAAGGAAATGTACCGCTTGCGCTCAGTTATTTTCGACAAAGCCTGTTGGCTGGCTATTCAAGCGGTCAATATATTTTTACATTTAAATCAAACCTTGAAATTGCGGAGATCTATCAACAGGCAGGGCAAATTGATTCTTGTATCTATTATGCACAAAAAGCTCTTGCCGACGCACAAAAAAGCAACATTGGCAATTCCATTGCAACAGTCAGTATTTTTTTGTCTACAATGTATGAAAAAAGCAACTTGTCACTTGCCCTTAAATACCAGAAAATGGCCCTGGAGGCAATACAAAAACAGAACAGTTTTGGAAATCTGAATAGTATGCAAAACCTTGCAGTTTTTGATGAAGAGGAACGGCAATACGAATTAGATATGACACAGGCTGCCTATCAAAATCGTTTAAAGCAGTATGTGATGCTGGCTGGGTTAGTGGTGTTCCTTTTGATTGCGTCATTTCTTTACCGAAATAACAAGCAGAAACAAAAGGCCAATGCCTTATTGCATTATCAAAAAGAAGAGATAAACAGGCAAAAGGTTTTCGCTGAAAAAACGCTTTCTGAACTTACATCCACACAGTCCCAACTCATCCAATCCGAAAAGATGGCAAGCCTTGGGGAGCTTACCGCTGGTATTGCTCATGAGATCCAGAACCCATTAAATTTCGTCAATAATTTTTCGGAAGTGAATAAGGAATTATTGAATGAATTAAATGATGAAATTAATCGAGGCAATTATCAGGAAGTAAAAGCGATTGCAAAAGATGTTATTGATAACGAAGAAAAAATCAATCACCACGGCAAACGTGCCGATGCGATTGTAAAAGGGATGCTACAACATTCAAGAAGTAGCAACGGAGTGAAAGAACCTACCGATATCAACAAACTGGCTGATGAATACTTACGCCTCTCCTATCATGGATTAAGAGCTAAAGACAAATTATTCAATGCGACCATGCATACAAATTTTGATCCGTCTATTGGATTGGTAAATATCATACCACAGTGAGCCAGCCAATTATGAGCCTACGATTAATGTGAAAACCCAAAAAACAGAAAAAAATATATTAATTTCCATTAAGGACAATGGAAATGGAATCCCTAAAAACATAATGGATAAAATTTTCCAGCCCTTCTTTACAACCAAGCCAACTGGACAAGGTACCGGTTTAGGATTGAGTTTAAGCTATGATATTGTAAAAGCACATGGTGGGGAGTTGAAAGTGGAGACAAAAGAAAGTGAAGGCACAACATTTCTAATCATATTACCTATTTAATAAAACTGCTATGATGAAGAATCTGATAAAAATAATTTGTTTTTCTTTTCTGCCCTTGTGCTCAGTTGCGCAAAATGTTTTGCCCGAAACTTTTTTAATTACAACTGATACAGTTGCTGAATTTAAAGTAGAAAGAAAATTCTGGCGGGTCTGGGATGATAGTTTGGGTACCACCGATTTTAAAATAGTTTCAAATCCGGCATTTGCAAATAGATTCAGGCAGTTTGATACTACTAAGCAATCTGATTTTACTGTAAAAACATTTTGGTATCATGTACGGATAAAGAATACCCTGAATAAAACTGTGGAAATGGGCATCCCTGCAGAGGCAATGGAAACTGATATCTATTTTGCTGATTCAACTTTGCAATGGCAACATTTAAAAACTGGATGGTCATATCATAAATCCAAAAGAGATGGTTATAAGATGTTATTTATTGCAACCCTTACACTGCAACCTTTTCAGGAGATCACTATTTATACAAGACTGCATAATACTCTTCGTGGTTTAATACCCAATAAACTCACTTTTAATGTGATGCCGGCTTACTTACAGAAAAGTCGGGATATTAAAAATAAACTTACCTATACATCCGATTTTGACAATATTGTTAATGCAATTTTAATAGGTATCATCATCCTTGCCTTTTTTATTAATATTACCTTTTATCGTGCAACTAAAGAAAAAGAATACCTATATTTTTCATTATTCTTGATTTCCTTCGGACTCAATTCTTTTTTCCAATATTCGGATTTGCTTTTTGGGTATTCTTTTACTATAACATTGTTAATTGTAAATTATCTGACCCTTATTTGTTGGTTTTTTTCGTTAATGCTATTTGTCAGGTATTTTTTTAGAACCCAAATATATTTACCCAAGTGGGACAAATTTTTAAAATTCTATAATTACTTTATTGTATTAGTATGGATTGTATTAGCATGGATAACCTTCATTCCAATTAAACAATTTTTGTATGACAGAATTGGCGACTCAGTAATAGTTTTTGTTTATCTTTTTTTAGACTTTTTATTTCTTACTATTTTTTTAGTGCTGCTCAATAAAAAAGTGAAAATTAATAATAGGTTACTGGCAACAGTTCCATTCTTTTTCTATTTTGGTCCGGTACTTAGCGTACAATTTTATTATGGCATGCTTGATAAATATTATAAAGTCAAGCAACCTTCATTTATTCAATGGATCAACAACTGGAGTTCTTTAATTACTTTACTTATGTTGTTATGGCTAATATTATTTTTTTCCTGGTTATTATTTAAACGCTATCAATCCATCCAAGAAAAATTAACCGAAGAGATCATTGATAAAGAAAGAATGGAAAAGGAAAAAGAAGCAGAGAAAATTTTATTAATCTCTCAACAAAATGAAAGATTGGAAAAAGAAGTTGCAGAGCGCACCAGAGAACTACAAAATTCCTTAGACAGTTTAAAAGCAGCCCAAGCGCAATTGATCCAATCAGAGAAGATGGCATCGCTAGGAGAACTCACAGCAGGTATTGCCCATGAAATTCAAAACCCACTAAACTTCGTCAATAATTTTTCAGAAGTAAACACAGAATTAATAGATGAATTACAACAGGAACTAAAAACCGGAAATACGGAAGAAGCTATTGCCATTTCAAATGAAATTAAAGAAAATGAACAAAAAATTAACCACCACGGCAAACGCGCCGGCGACATTGTGCGAGGAATGCTCCAACATAGCCGCAGCAGTAGTGGACAAAAAGAACCAACTGATATCAATGCATTGGCTGATGAATACCTGCGCCTCGCCTATCATGGACTTCGCGCCAAAGACAAATCTTTTAATGCCAAAATGAAAACTGATTTTGATGAAAGTATTGGAAAGGTCAATATCATTTCACAGGATATAGGTCGTGTTATTCTATGAGCCAGCCAATTATGAGCCTACGATTAATGTGAAAACCCAAAAAACAGAAAAAAATATATTAATTTCCATTAAGGACAATGGAAATGGAATCCCTAAAAACATAATGGATAAAATTTTCCAGCCCTTCTTTACAACCAAACCAACAGGACAGGGAACTGGCTTGGGATTGAGTTTAAGCTATGATATTGTAAAAGCACATGGTGGGGAATTGAAAGTGGAAACGAAAGAAGGGGAAGGGACAGAATTTATTATAGAGATTCCTATAGTTTAAGAAAGGTTTTGATAATGAACGAATTTTAAAATGGTTTCATGAAAAGTATTTTTGGTCTGATTATTTCTGTGTTCTTGGCAATGAATTTGCATGCCCAAATCAAAGTGACTTTCTTATTAAAAGAGAAGACAGTCATACAACACGATAGTATATTCATTACCGGCAATTTTGCTAATTGGGATTCTACTGCTAATAATAATTATTTGATGCATGCAACTGGTGATCATTCAAAGTCCATCACTTTGAATTTAAAAGCTGGCCCCATTAAATACAAATTTCACAGAGGCAGTTGGCTTAGTGTTGAAAAACAAGATGATGGTGATGAAGTTCCGGATCGAATCATTTCTATAAAAAAAGACACTACAATTACCGATAGTGTAGAAAGATGGCGAGATCAGATGTTCCTTGATAAATGGTATGCTTTAAATAAAGCAAAAGAGGATAGTAATCGATTAAAAGTATTAGCAACGATTGCTTATTCTTACGCATTTTTTACTGAATATTATAATGCGGATTCCGCTTTATATTATGCACAAACTGCACTTCAATTACAGCAACGTATAAACGCTACTGATAAACAATTATCAAATAATGATTCAAGATCGATATATCAATTTCTGAGTCTTAAGGAAGTGGTAGCTACTTTGATGCATTCCCTAGGTAATTATCCAAAATCTTTGGAACTGAGATTCGAAAACTTAAAAATAGCAGAGAAAGCATCTGATAAATCTTTACTAATACAGGCTATAAATAACATCGCTTTCGATTATAGAGCAATGAAAGATTATCAGCATGAACTTGTATATGGAAAATTTGCTGATTCTATTTTTCACACATTGAACCCAAATGATCCAAGTTATTCTTTGAATAGGTGGAGAGTAAACAATATCATTATAAATGCATTTTTAAACTTGCATTTACCTGATTCTGCATTGATTTATGCAAATCAATTAATAAACTTAAAAGGATTTGCTTTTGAACAAGCATATTTAGCCTCTTGCCATCAAATACTTGCAGACTGCTATTCAGCAAAAGGAGATAATAAAACAGCTTTAAAATTCTATAGATTATCTCTTGCACATCCGAATGACTATTGGTTAACAAAAACTCATTTTGGAATGGCTAAGACATTTCAAAACGATGGTCAAATAGACTCCGCTTTATATTATGCAAAAATGGCTTTAACTTTTTATCAAACAAAGAAAAAAACAGTACAATCATGGGGCGAAAATTCAAACTATTTTATAGCAGAAATCAGCCCAATCATTGCTGATCTATATAAATCAAATCACCAACTAGATAGTGCCTATAAATACTTACAGCTTTCTGTTACATTAAAAGACAGCCTATATAATACCGATAAGATCCGTCAGTTTCAAACACTTACTTTTAATGAATCCTCCCGACGCCAGCAATTAGAACAACAAAGTAAAGAAGCTAAGCAAGATTATGATAATCGGGTAAGAATGTATGGTTTGATCTCGATCATTACAGGAATACTAGTTGTTGTGTTTCTCTTATATAGAAATAATCAGCACAAACAAAAAGCATATAGTTTATTGCAAAAACAAAAAAAGGAACTGGAAACAACTTTGGGTGAATTAAAAACCACTCAAAAACAATTGATTCAATCCGAAAAAATGGCTTCACTCGGAGAACTTACCGCAGGCATTGCCCATGAGATCCAGAACCCATTAAATTTTATTAATAATTTTTCAGAAATCAACCAAGAGCTATTAACAGAATTAAACGAAGAAATTGATAAGGGTAATTATGTAGAAGTAAAAAAGATTGCAAAAGATGTAATCGATAATGAGGATAAAATCAATCACCACGGCAAACGTGCAGACGGAATCGTAAAAGGGATGCTACAACATAGCCGAAGCAGCTCTGGAGTGAAAGAACCTACAGATATCAATGTATTGGCCGAAGAATACTTACGTCTCTCCTATCATGGCTTGAGAGCTAAAGACAAATCATTCAATGCAAAAATGGAAACAAATTTGGATCCATCAATTGGAAATATTAATGTTGTTCCTCAAGATATTGGCAGGGTAATCTTGAACCTTTTTACAAATGCTTTTTATGTAGTGGATGAAAAAAAGAAAAAAGGGGCCCTTAATTATGATCCTACAGTTTCGTTGACAACAAAGAAAACAGCAAATAATATCATCATTTCAGTGAAGGATAATGGTAATGGGATTGCTCAAAAAAATCTTGATAAAATCTTTCAACCATTTTTTACAACCAAACCTACCGGAAAAGGTACAGGGCTGGGTTTAAGTTTGAGTTATGATATTGTAAAAGCACATGGTGGAGAATTGAAAGTAGAAACAAAAGAAGGTGAAGGAACCGAATTTATAATCATTTTACCAAAATAACCCCACAATGAAAATACTTGTAGTAGATGATGAAAAAGATGTGCAATTTCTTTTCCAACAGAGATTTAGAAAAGAGATCAAGGAAGGTGAAATCAATTTTGTATTTGCCTTTTCGGGCGAGGAAGCATTAGACTATATGAAGAAAAATTTTCATGAAGCCGTGTTGATTCTATCAGACATCAATATGCCAGGCATGAGCGGATTGGAATTACTTAAGCAGATCAAGGAAAAGTATGCAACTCCTCCCCCAGTTGTAATGATGATTACAGCGTATGGCGATGATGCAAATTTTCAGGAAGCGATGAAGCTTGGAGCGGATGATTTTTTGACTAAGCCCGTTGATTTCAACTCTTTAAAAGAAAAATTAAAAACAAGACTCCTATGACCAAAATTCTGGTAGCTGATGACGAAACAGATTTAGAAGTTTTGATCAAGCAAAAGTTTAGGCAAAAGATCAGAGAACAACAATACGATTTTGTGTTTGCTATTAATGGGAAAGATGCTTTAGAAAAAATGCAATTGCACAATGATATTGATGTGGTGCTATCTGATATCAATATGCCAGAAATGGACGGACTTACTTTGCTTGGAAAGCTGAATGAGGTTTCTCCAATGTCTAAAACAGTAATGGTATCTGCTTATGGAGATATGGATAATATCAGAACTGCCATGAATAGAGGTGCTTTTGATTTTGTAACCAAGCCCATCAATTTTGAGGACCTAGAACTTACCATTGAAAAAACGATTAGTTATGTGAATCAGCTGAAAGAAACCTTACTTGCCATCAAAGAAAATAATATCCTCAAAATGTATGTTGATTCTAATGTGCTCAATTTCATGAACTCAAAAGAATATGAACAATCATTAACCGACAACGAAACACTAGAAGCAACAGTTGCTTTTATTGATATCTGTGGCTTTACTTCCATTAGTGAAAAAGAAACGCCCGATATTGTAGTGAAATTGTTGAATAAATATTTTGAGTTAATGGTAAAAGAGATCATTGCTCAAAATGGGATCGTAGATAAATTTATTGGCGATTGTATTATGGCGGTATTTAAAGGCCCTTATCATTTAGACCGTGCTATTGATGCCTGTTTAGCAATCAAAAACAAAATCGATGTACTCCCAGTTGAATATGGTTTTAACCCCAAGGTTTCAATTGGTATTAATAGTGGTGAAATGATCTCAGGCAATATTGGATCAGCAACCCTGCGCCGGTTAGACTATACTGTCATAGGAGACACTGTTAATACTGCGCAGCGATTACAAACTGCTGCTACCTATAGCCAAATTTTAATTACAGAATCCTGTTATAAAAAAGTAAACCAATCTTTTAATTGTAAAAGTATTGGCACAGTAAGTTTAAAAAATAAAACAGGAGAAGTAATACTGTATGAAGTATTAAATTAAAATACCTTTTAAATTTTTAGGATGCAGTTTGAACAAATTTATTCTTTTCTGATACATAAATTAGAAACTGGTATACCCAACTATATTATCTATCACAATGCTCAGCACACGAAAAATGTAATTGCCGCTGCTGACCATTTGGCTTTGGCTGAAAATATTGGAGGTGATGATATCATTTTATTGAAGACTGCTGCTTTATTTCATGATTCTGGATTTTTGCAAAACCACACCGAACATGAGACAATTTCTTGCACCATTGCCAAAAAATATTTGCCTGAATATGGTTATTCTCCCGAGCAGATTGAAATCATTTGTAGAATGATTATGGCTACAAAGTTGCCACAGTCTCCTATTGATCATTTAAGTCAAATACTTTGCGATGCTGATTTATTTTATTTAGGGAGTGAAGAATATTTTATGTATTCAGAAAAGCTATTTAAAGAATCACAAAAAAATGGGTTACTAAAAACAGATACAGAATGGGTATTAAAACAAGTTGAGTTCCTAACTACCCATCATTTTTTTACAAAAACTGCGCAAAATGAAAGGGAAACCAAAAAACAACAACATCTACAGGAGCTGCAATCAAAATTGGTGGTTACAGAATTTAATCATTCCAAACCCAATCTAACAGAACTGATCCAAGATGCTGTATTAATGATTTTAGGTGTTATTATTGCGGGAGTCGCATTAAAAGGATTTTTAGTACCCAATCAATTTTTTGATGGTGGAGTTACCGGCATCTCTCTGCTAATACATGAATTATATCATTTCAATTTAGCAATAGTTATTGTGTTGATGAATATGCCCTTTGTAGTGATTAGTTATTTTTCTGTTGGCCGCAGGTTTGCTATTAGAACTTTAATTAGTGTTATCCTACTGGGTATTGCTTTATGGCTATTACCAGAGTTTGCTTTAACTTCTGATAAATTACTCATTTCTATTTTTGGAGGCGTATTCCTCGGTATTGGTGTAGGGCTAGTAATGAGAGTGGGTGCAGCTTTGGACGGCATTGAAGTTCTTGCAATCTATACATTGAAAAGAACTTCTTTTACTATCACCGAAATTATTCTGGGTATCAATATTGTAATCTTTTCTATTGCTGCTTTTAAGTTTGGAATAGTTACTTCTCTTTACAGTATTCTAACCTATTTTGCTGCAACAAGGAGTATTGATTATGTTGTTGAGGGCATACAGGCATATACAGGTATTACTATTATTTCAGGTAAAAGCGAAATGATCAAATACCAATTGGTAAATACATTAGGAAGAGGTATTACTGTTTATAAAGGTGAACGAGGTTTTTTACCAGGCAAATTTGAAGTTAGTTCAGATTGTGACATCATCTTCACCGTAATCACTAGACTTGAATTAAGGAAATTAAAAAACCTCGTGTATGAATTAGACCCACAAGCTTTTATGTTTGTTCATACCATAAAAGAAACTCAAGGAGGCGTACTTAAAATAAGACATAGTCATTAAATAATCACTTTCCAAGTATTCACTATACTGTTTTATTAAATATTGCTGGGAATAGTTTCATTTACTATTGCATGAATTGCTTTGTCTAACTTCTTTGAAACTTCATCCAATTTTCCTAATAGTTCCAGTTTTTCTTCTAAGGTTATTTTAAAGTTCATAGCTGAAATAATTCCTAAGATAGAGGATAGCGGACCTCTAACTTCATGACTTTGTTGCCAGGCAATTTTTTTTAATTTATCATCAACAATTTTTCGTTCTGTAATATCTTCTTTAATAGCCAAGAAATTGGTGATGACTCCATTTTTATCTTTAATAGAAGAGATTTTAATAGATTCCCAAAAAAATTCACCATTCTTTTTTTTATTTTGAAGCACACCATTCCATTCTTTACCATCCAATATTGAATCCCATAATTGCTCATATATTTTGAGAGAAGTATTTCCAGATTTGATGATCCTAGGGTTTTTGCCAATGATTTCTTCTAAATCATAGCCAGTTATTTTTGTGAATTTTTGATTCACGTATTCGATATTACCTTTTTGATCAGTGATAAAAATGGAAACCGGACTTTGTTCAATGGCTTGTGTAAGTTGAAGTAGTTTCAATGCAACTTTTTTTGATTCGGTAATGTCTGCAACATAGCCGTACCATGTAATAGAACCATCTGGCAATTTTTCTGGAGTTGACTTAGAGAGTAACCATTTGATGGGTTTGTTAGGAATTTGAACACGGTATTCGCAAAGAAATGCTGTTAAATTATTGGCAGAATTTTCTATTTTATGAAAAACATTTGCAATATCATCTGGATGAATCCTTTCCGCTATAGGAGAAAAATCATTCATCACATCCTCTAAATTTAACCCAAATACATTTTTAATTCCTGCAGTAGCAATGGGGACATGATAAGTTCCATCAACACGCCGCGTGAATTGATAAATAAAGTCGGGCATATTTTTTGAGAGCTTTTGAAATTCAATGTCTTTTTGCCTTATTTTATCTTCCGCATTTTTACTGTCATTGATATCAATAACTAACCCAGTAATATAAAGTGGCACTCCTGCAGCATCTCTTTTATTGACAGTTCCGATATCCAAAAGCCATTTATAAGTACCATCCTTTATTTTAATTCTATAGTCAACTTCATATTTTTCAACAGAACCATTTAAGTGATTACGCATTGCATTCATACATTTTTCAAAATCATCTGGATGTAACAGTGCCGTAAAATCTGTGTAATGATTGAATTTTTCTGGTGTATATCCCAACATTTCAGCTTTCCGATTATCAAATTTTACTAACCCATTTAAGATGTCCATTTCCCACCAAGCCATATTTGCAGTATACATGGCAAATTCTAATCTTGATGAATGTAATTGTTGTATTTCTTCACTTTTCTTTCTTGCTTCATTTTCAGCTTTAAGGTCTTCTAATAAATTCAGCATCGCCATATTTGTAGCCTTCAACTGAACAGTTTGTTCATCAACCAATAATGAGAGTTCAATTTTTTCGGTACGCTTTTGTATATTATTCTTTTTTATCTTTACCATTGCCCTGATTTGAGCAATCAGTTCGATTTCATCAATTGGTTTTGCCAAAAATGCCTCGGCTCCAACTTCTAAAGCCTTTACCTTGCTGTCACGGTCCCCTTTTAATGCTGTGATGAAAATAACTGGAATATCTTTTGATAAATCATTTTCTTTCAATTGCTTACAAACTTCAAAGCCATCAATAATTGGCATGAGAATATCCAATAGAATTACATCTGGATCCTGTTCATAGGCCATTGCTAATCCTTCATTTCCATCAGTTGCCATTTCAATAGATGCTTCTGGGAAAGTCTCCTTAATCAGTGCTTTGATTGTAAATAGATTATCCCTATTATCATCAATGGCTAGAATTTTAATATTCTTATAATCCATATAATACCTCCTTAATCATTTGGTGAAATTGAATATGATCAATAGGTTTAGAAATATAACCACGAAAACCATGCGCTAATATTGATTCACGATCGCTATTCATAGCACTTGCAGTTATTGCAATCACCGGAATATGTTTTAACAGCTCATCTTGTTGTATTGCCAAAAAGGTTTGAATTCCATCTTGCCTAGGTAAAGCAATGTCCATTAATACCAAATTAGGAAGCTGTTTTTTTATTATCTCTAGTGCTTCAATTCCATCTGTTGCCTCAATTAATTGATACTTCCCATCAAGCAATGCCTTTATCGTAAGCAGGTTGTCTGGATTGTCTTCCACCACTAATACTAATGGCTTGATTATAGCAGTAGATTGGTCAGTCGTATTCTTTGGGATGATTGTATGTGCAGGATATAATAACAAATTTATTTTCGCTAATAATTCACTTCTTTTTACATCTCCCTTTTGTATTAACTGATGGACATTATTTCTATTAAAAAATAGTAGTTCCTCTTTTGATATAAGTTTGGCAGTTAGAATCAGCACAGGAATATTTTCCGTTTTCACTTGCGCTCTTAAATTTTTTAAAACATGAAATCCATCAATTCCAGGCATCATTAAATCTAATACAATCACATCCGGGATATTATTTTCCAAAATATCGAAAGCTGCCTGACCATTTTCTGCAACTAAAATATGAAAACCAGATTCTTCTAATAAGTATTTCATTTGTAATAATGCTGCTTCACTATCATCTATCAGCAAAATAGTTTTTATGGAATGTTCAGGGTTTGGAACTGGAGGTAAAACAGGATACTTTAACTCATTAAATCCTTCAATTGCAAGTTCTTTTTTGGAAGATTGATAGTTTACAGGTAAAGAAATATTAAATTCAGATCCTGTTCCAAGAATACTTGTGACTGAAATACTGCCCCCAAGTAATTGTATATATTTTTTGGCAATTGCAAGGCCAAGTCCTGTGCCACCATATTTTCTTGAAGTACTTCCATCGGCTTGTCGGAATTCGTCAAATATGTGTGGAAGCTGATCCTGATGAATGCCAATTCCGGTGTCAATTACTTTAATAATAATATTCTCACCATCCTTCTCTGAGATAATTTCTATCGTCCCTTTTTCAGTAAATTTTATTGCGTTGCCTATTAAATTTTGTAAAACATGCTTTAGTTTATCTGAATCGCTTGAAATAAATAAAACATTTTCCTTATTTTTTTGATGTACCGAAATTGCTTTTGTTAATATTTGAGGTTGAATCATAGTTACTATCTCAGAAATCAAAATATTGAGATTAAACTTCGTGATGTCAATTTCTTCTTTCCCTGATTCAATCCGGGCTATATCAAGGATATCGTTAATTAGATACAATAAACTTTTGCCATTACGTTCAATCACTTCTAAATAACTATATTCCTCCTCAGAAACTTTTTGAATTAACTTTCTGCTGAGTAATCCTGTTAGTGCAATGATAGAGTTTAGTGGAGTCCGTAATTCATGGCTCATATTCGATAAGAAGTTTGTTTTTAAACGACTTACTTCATTCAATTGATTTTTCTGTATTTCAAGTATCGTATTTTGTGATCTCAGATCGCTTGACTGAGCAGCTAGTTCTGTTTTCTGAACTGAAAGCTCCTGATTTTGCAATTCAAGTGATTCTGAAAAAGTTTGAATAGCATGATATGCAATGATTCCCTCAATGCGTGTACAAAGTATTGGATAAATACTTTTAATTAATTGCAGGTCATTTTGGGTATATCCATTTATGCTGGCTAGCGAAATGATAGCTATTATTTCATTATTGGCCAAAATGGGTATAGTAATAATTTCTTTGGGTATAATCTTTCCACAAAATGAGTAGAACTGAAATCTTGTATTTTCAGAGATATTTTTTAAATGTTGAATCTCTTTTGTGGAGATTGCTGCTCCAAATTCACCCTCAGAGTTAATAGCTGAAAAAGATTTTCTAGCGTTGTCATCCACACCTATAGAATCAAAATGGTTGAAGTTTTGCTTTTCATTGTCTATTAAATAAACAGCAGTCATTTGTGAATTCGTAAAACTTAGCAAAGTATTTAGGGTATCATGGAAAAATTCTTTCGCCTCATATTTACTCAAAAGTTGTTCTGAAATTTGAATTACTTTCGTGCTCATTTCAGAACTAGCTTGAATTTTATCAGCAAATAGATTGATGGAATCTGCTAAATGTCCAAATTCGTTCATTTGTTTGTAAGAATTTCTAGCAGATAAATCACCATTCTTAAATCGCTCAGTTGTATTTGCCATTATTCTAATAGGCGTTAATATTTGTTTAATTAGATAATAGGTAATCAATATGGCAATTGTGAGCATACAAATTGCTAATAGTATTGAATCACGAATCATTTTATCAGCTAATACTAATGTTTCTTCATATATACTATCTGCTTTTCTCTTTGCAAAATCATCAATAATTGCAAGCTTCTCAAAAACTAATTCTCTGCTTTTCCCTTCTTCCCCTTTTTGGCTCATTTTTAAAATGGCATCCTTTGATTTACCATTTGTAATTAAATCGAACATTTGAATGGACAAATTACTCCATTGTTCATATGTATCTTGAGCACTAGTAACATCTGCAGGGTTACCTAAATAGTTGGATTTTATATTTTCAAAAGATTTTTCAGCATCATCTGATATGGCATTTATGGAATGAACAATTGATTGATATTCCTCAGGTTGATACAAATGTGTAGCGTCTCTTAGAATTGCCATTTCCCTGTATGTGCTTTGTTGTATCTCGGCTATAGAAGCCCTAACCTGCAAGGGATGCCCATAGATTGTTTTCGTCTGTTCTGTTAAAGTGATATTCTGGCTTAATAAAAAGAAAAGTAATCCCAAAACTAAAATAAGTATTGAGCTAAAACCAATTTTAATTTGCGCCGAAATTGATAGAGTCTGTTTTTTCATTTCGTTATTATTTAGGTTGAAATATTCCAGACTGCGGATATATTTCTTTATAGTTATTTTCAAGCAACAGATGTCTTTCTATTTCACCAACAATTAGATAGCCCCCTTTCGATAAATTGGCAACTAGCTTTTCTATTATCCTCATCTGATACATTGGCTTATAATAGAAGAGGATATTTGCACAAATAATTAGATCAAAATCACCATATATACTACTACCAGGGCTATTGGTTGACTTATTTAAAAGGTCGAAAACTGAAAAATGGATATTCTTCTGCAGATTTGGATCAATAAAATAGTTGTCTCCTTTTTTACTAAACCATTTTTTAATTCTAGAAAAACTCATTTGAAGGAATTCTACTTCTTTATACATGCCCGTCTTTGCCTTATTTATTTCTTCGGAGCACTTATCAGTTGCAAAAATTCTATATGGAAATAAATCTGCACACTTCATTTGGTATTCTTCAAATAGGATCGCTAAACTATATGCTTCCTGACCAGCAGAACTGGCTGCACTCCAAACCCTAATTTCTTTTTTATTCTTATTTAGAAGCTGACCAACAAATACAGGGAATAGAAGGTTTTCAATGCTGTAAAAAGTAAATGGATTACGATAAAATTCGCTATAATTATTATTGAGTGCTTTAAAAAAAAACAACTGTTCGGCTTTACTATTTATCAAAAAGTTAGAATAAGTTTCTATATCCTTTAACTTTAATGCAGCAGTCCTTTGTTCTATTATATTGTTCACAAAGGAATCATCGTAGTGATCGATATTTTTGACATCAGTTTGAGTGGAAATATATTTTATCAGGGTACTCATTCTAGATGCTGGTATTTAGCTGATTTACCCCCATTTATTAAAAGTTCATTAATTTCCTTTTTCAGCTCAATCATAGTCCTTTCTCTCCCAATAGTAAGTTGTAATAAACGATTCATTTCTTTCATTTTATCGTTTAATGCATTTTCCGCTAATTTTCTTTCCGTTATATCACGAGCAAGGAAAATGAAATGTTTTTTGATTTGATTGTCAACTTCAAAAGCAGCAACTGAAATTTCAAACCAATAGATACTTTCTTCAAATACTAAAGAATATTGCTTGCCAATTGAAATGCCCATTTCATTCGCTTCTTGAATTGCAGAGGAACAAACTTCGGCTGCCTCTAATTCTATCAACTCAGAAAAGCATTTGCCAATCATTTCATTTTTGGGAACTGCTAATAATAAAGGACTATGTGAATGGAAATCGTAAATTTTACCAGTAATATCTACTTCAAATAATAAGTCTGGCACAGCATTTAATATAGAGCCTTGCTTGATTAATAAGTCTTGTACTATTTTTTCTTTGGCTTTTTGATCGGTGATATCTTGAAAAGAGCCAGATAAACTGATTGTTTTTCCATTAACTTGATTTGCTTTACCAATTGAGCAGACCCAACGATAATTTCCTTTTTGGGTTATGACTTTCCACTCTTCATGATAAGGCGCTCCATTTTCAATAGCATGTTTCATTGCATCAAGGACCATTGGCTGAAATGCTTCATCTATAAAGCCTATTCCCTCAGGCACATCAGGAGCTTGTTCAGTGGAATCAAATTCAAGAATGTCAAAAATACCTCTTGTCCATTTTTGCTTTTGTGTGAGCACATCAAATTCCCATCCGCCAATCTTGCCGATGATCTCTGTTTCTCTTAATAGATCATAAAGATGCGTTTCATTTGAATATTGAGTAGGGGAACTCATAATCAATTGTTTAATATAATCAATCGCTTAGCTTAAACAATTGTGGGGGATTGTACTAGCACTTAAATTTAAGATTTTTATTTGGTAAATGTTGTTCTTTTTATAACTGATTGCCTAACAGACCATTCAGTTTTGCAAATAAAGTTGGGCAGGTTTCACTATTGGTAAAACCGATTTTAATAAATCTAATAATCGAATATTTTTGAATAGGTTCTAGCAATAAAAAAACACCTCAAAAAGCTGGTAAGTGCCCTTGGCTAGTTAGAGTACGAACCATATTTTAAAGATTTAATTGAAATCTTGAACTTTTTGACTGAAGGTTAGCAAATCGTATATTTGGATATGGAAGAATACAAATTAGACCGAACCGCTTTTAAAGCACAGACTGTTGATGAGGCATCTAATCATTCTGCTTATTATAAGAAATTGAGTTGGCAAGAGCGTTTGAAAATAGCTGCCTATTTAAATAGTATTGCATTCAATTACCCCTTAAATAATCCGCCTAAAATGGATAAAACAAAGTTTAAGGCTAGCTCAAGCAAGACTAGGGAGTAATAACTTCAAAGTTTCAATATTTTTACACAGGCCTAAAATGTGAGAAATGAAAGAAAAAGATTCAATTAAAATTTTTGAAGATAAAAAGGTTCGCACATTATGGGATGCTGAAAATGAGTTGTGGTATTTTTCAATTGTTGATGTAATTGCAGCTTTAACTGATAGTCCTAATCCTCAAGTTTACTGGCGAGTAATGAAAAAAAGACTAAAGGACGAAGGAAATGAAACCGTTACAAATTGTAACGGTTTTAAAATGCAGGCACCTGATGGCAAAATGCGTGTGACTGATGTTGCAAATACTGAACAACTTTTTAGGCTTATACAATCAATCCCTTCACCGAAGGCAGAGCCATTTAAAGTATGGCTTGGAAAGATTGCTGCTGAACGGTTAGATGAAATGCAAGACCCTGAACTTTCTATTGATCGAGCCCTAGAGCAATATCTTCAATTGGGCTATAGCGAAAACTGGATTAACCAACGCTTGAAGAGTATTGAAATTCGAAAAGAACTTACAGACGAATGGAAGCAAAGAGGATTAAAAGCTGGCCCTCAATTTGCAACACTTACAGATATTATTACAAAAGCTTGGGCAGATAAAACAACTAAAGAGTATAAAGTATTCAAAGGGTTAAAAAAAGAAAACCTCCGGGATAATATGACCAACACAGAATTAATTTTAAGCATGCTTGCAGAAGCTTCCACAAAAGATATTTCGCAAGCTATTAATCCAAAAACTTTTGAAGAAAACAAAAATGCAGCCCAACAAGGTGGCAATGTTGCAAAAGTAGCAAGGCAAGAATTAGAGTCTAAAACAGGCAAAAAAGTAATCAGTAATATAAACTCTAAAAAAGTGTTCCTTTTGAAAAAAAAGGGAGAAGATGAGTCCAAATAAAAAATAAAATTTCGAATAGTCGATAAAAAAACCTCGGAGAAATCTTCAAGGCTTTTTTGTTTAAACTAAATGGTGCCGGTTAAAGTACTTTTCCCGAACCATTTTGTAATAGATTTAGAGGCTTTTAGCAATATTTCTTTGCAGGAATCCTAAAAAGTATTAATGATTCCAAACTGGATTACCTGCGGTGATCCACCGTCTGCGAGGGGCTTACTCAAGCCCCAACATCGCCTCCGGCGATGCGGAGGTTTTTAACTTGTTCGCTTTTGAAAGCGAGCTTTCAACGCTCACAAATTAAAAACCCCCGACACTTCGTGTTGGGGGCTTGTGCCCAGGACTGGATTCGAACCAGCACATCCTTGCGAACGCTGCGACCTGAACACAGTGCGTCTACCAATTTCGCCACCTGGGCTTTTATTCAGGGCTGTAAATTTATGTAAAAAAAACCTACACCACCATCAAACTACATCCTCTAATATCACTATGATCAATCCTTCCAAATACTTCAAAACTTCCATCCTCATAAATCATCCCTACATCATCGGTTGCTATAAATGCTGCACTATCAGCATTGGCTAAGTCAATCACATTGATCACTCCCCTTCCCTTTGTTCTAACTGTCAATGGATCTTCTTCATCACGTACTAAAATTTTCATCCAAGGCGGACAAACAAAAATTCCATCACCCTTCGAATATGCCTGACTCAATAATTCCGTCATCCCATACTCTGAATGTATTTTTTCAACTCCTAATTGTTTCGTTAATTGATCGTGTACTTCAACCCTTGTCATTTCAGATCTCCGACCCTTCATGCCTCCCGTTTCCATGACCACCGTATGCTTCAATTGCTGCGGATAAGATTCCGCAAAATCTAATAAAGCAAATGTGACTCCTATTAATAAAGTCTTTTGCTGTTTTGATTCTAATAATTGCAATGTTTGTGAAAGTTGATCATGCTCATACAAATAAAATCCGCTCGATGCATGTCCACTCTCTTTGATTAATTCATCTACCATCATTACCAAGGAAGAATGTTGCCTTTCTAAATAAGCTGGCAATAATCCTATAATGCACCAATCTTTGGGCTCGCCATAAAACATTTCGAAAGCGTTATTGAAACTCTTGCGATATAAATCCAAATCCTTTACCCAATGCCTGCTATTGATTGTTTGAGTTGTGCCACTACTCTCAAAAAAATGATCTAATGGAAATTGCCCGGTCTGAATGGTCTGCGATTTAAAAAAACCTACAGGCAACGCAGGGATCTGTTCGATCGTCTTAATATTGTTGGGGTCTTTTATCGTGAGTTCGCACCATTTTCGATATACTGGGTTCATTTGATACTGTAAATGAAACAATTGAATGGCCTGCTGCTCGAAATTGGCCTCAGAAACAGAGAAAATATTGTTAACATCGAATGGGTGCACTAGCAGGTATTGTAATGTTTTAACTAAATTTGAACTGAAAGTAATAAGAATGAAGACAAAATTAGGGTTAGTTCTGGCAATTTCATTGGTATTCGGTGCCTGCACCAAAGATTCTTACAATACCAAACCAAGCCTTGCATTCACTTCTGTGAACAATACCGCGTTCACAAGTGGTGGTGAGATCATCTTTAGTCTGACTTTTACCGACAAAGAGGGTGACCTGCAAGACAGCGTTTGGATCCAAAAAATAACCAAAACTAAGGGCTGTCTCAATTTTGCTGACCGATCTAAAATACCCACATTCACCGCTACTTCAAATCTTAAAGGAATTTTAGAAATTGGTTATAGCGTTGGTACTAATCTAAATTCTCAATACCCTATCTTACCCGGCTGCCCTGGTAATAAAAACGATACCTGCTATTTTAGATTCTGGGCCCGTGACTTAAGTAAGAACGTCAGCGATACAGTGATCTCGCCCGATATTATCATTTACAAATAATTTGTTTGAACAAAATTGCACGTAGCTATTTTTTTAGCAATTACTTCTATGGCACTTGTGTATTAGCACTTTCCATGGAAACTAATTTTCAATTGGGCATTGCTTTAAATCCACCACTCTACTACCTTTTTTTATTTGCTGCTTCAGTTTGGTATTATACAAAATCGTACACTTCAGAAGCGAGTTACATGCAATTCAATCAAAGAGCCTACTGGTACAAAACGCATCAACAAATCATCTTCTATTCCCAGAATATTTTACTGGTAACAGCAACCCTCGCGGGCTTCATCCTATTATTCCAAAACCTTGATACGATTCGAAATTTGAATCTTGCAGAATGGATTTATCTTTTGATCTTTCCCATCACTGCACTTTTATATTACGAAAGCATTTCTCCAAAAAACGCAACACATAACCTGCGTAGCATTGGATGGCTCAAACCCTTTGTGATCAGTTTTGTCTGGACAGGTGTGGTTAGTATCTACCCACTCATTTTCGACAACATTGAAAAGGGTACCCATTTTTACCTGAGCTGGTTGGAACAAATGTTCTTTATCAAAAATTTTATTTTTATCGCCATTCTCTGCATCCTCTTTGATATCAAGGATTATGCGGCCGACCATAATAGTCAATTAAAAACTTTTGTAGTAAGACTAGGATTGCGAAAAACCTTGTTCTACATAATCCTTCCCCTGTCTCTAGCAGGTTTTATTAGCTTTATCGGCTTTACGATTTACAGGGAACTTCCCCTTTCTCGAATATTGATTAACAGTATCCCTTTCATTTTGTTGATAATTGTAACCTGGTCAATGCAACGTCGTAAAAGCATTCTCTACTATCTTGCAGTTATTGACGGACTCATGCTCATCAAAGCCACCTGTGGAATCATCGGTGTGTTACTTTTTAAAATCAAATAATATGGCTAAGACTAAAAAAGACAAGAAAGAAACAAAATCCATCCTTACAGAAAAGTCAATGGGCTTTTTAAGGAACTATATCAATAATCCATCTCCTGTTGGTTTTGAAACTAGCGGACAAAAACTTTGGCTCGAATATATTAAACCATATACCGATAGTTTTTATACCGACCCATATGGTACCGCAGTTGCCATTATAAATCCTGAAGCAGCATTCAAAGTAGTGATCGAAGCACATGCTGACGAGATCAGTTGGTTTGTGAACTATATCAATGAACAAGGACAGATCTATTTAAAAAGAAATGGTGGTGTTGATCATCAAATTGCACCTTCTATGCGCGTGTATATTCATGGCAAAAAGGGACCAGTTAAAGCGGTCTTCGGATGGCCTGCGATTCATACACGTCACGGATCTGCGGATAGCAAAGAACCTACACCAAAAGTTGAAAATCTAACTTTGGATTGTGGCGGGCGCACTAAAAAAGAAGTAGAAGAACTAGGTATTCATATTGGTGCTGTGGTTACTTATGTAGATGGATACGATGAACTCGCAAATGATTTCTTAATTGGCCGCGCTTTCGATAACCGCGTTGGTGGATTTATGATCGCAGAAGTTGCGCGTCTATTAAAAGAGAATTCAAAAAAATTACCATTCGGCTTATATATCGTAAATGCTGTACAAGAAGAAATTGGTTTACGTGGAGCTGAAATGATCGCACGCAGAATTAAACCGAATGTTGCCATCATTACAGATGTTACTCATGATACTAGCACACCCATGATCAGCAAAGCGATTGAGGGCGATATTCAATGCGGTAAAGGACCTTCTTTAGCTTATGCCCCTGCCATCCATAATAAATTATTGCAATTGGTTCAGGATGTGGCTGAGAAAAAATCCATCCCAGTTCAGTTAAGAGCACTGAGCCGCAGCACAGGCACTGATACCGATAGTTTTGCTTACGCGAACGATGGTTGTCCGTCTGTATTAATCTCAATTCCATTGCGTTATATGCATACAACGGTTGAAATGATACACAAAAAAGACATTGAAGACACCATCAAACTAATGTATGAGACCTTACTCACACTAAGTCCGAAGACAAATTTGAGTTATCTCTAAATAAGATTTCAACAAGGAACTGACAGTATCTCAAACACTGTTAGTTCCTCTTCTTTCTGCCACCATTAATGCTTATTTTCGCAGCCGATGAATTGGACAGAAAACAAATTGATAAAAATTGCCGTACTGGATTTGTACGAAGGATTCCCTAACCAAGGCATGCGCTGTATTCAAGAAATTGTAGAACATTGGGCTGAGACCAACAATATTTCATTTACTTATCACACTTATAATGTTCGTCAGGATTTAGTTGTTCCTGACCTTTCTTACGATATCTATATTTCAAGTGGCGGACCAGGTTCTCCCATAGAAACAGAGGGTGAGCCCTGGGATAATTTATATATGGATTGGTTGCAACGTATGGAAGCATGGAATAACGATGTCACAAATGCTGTTAAGAAACATGTATTCTTTATTTGCCATAGCTTTCAACTGGCCTGCAGGTATTACGGCATTGCTGAGGTTTGTAAAAGGAAGTCAACATCGTTTGGCGTATTTCCCATTCACAGAATGCATGAAGGTGAAAATGAAACGGTTTTCCAAGGTATGCGCGATCCTTTTTATGCAGTTGATAGTCGCGACTACCAAGTGATCTCTCCCAATCATCAAAAGCTTCGTAAAATGGGTGCGCAAATTTTGGCGATCGAAAAACATCGGCCACATGTACCTTATGAAAGGGCCATCATGAGTATTCGTTTCAACGATTATTTTATTGGTACTCAATTTCACCCTGAAGCCGATGCAATAGGGATGAGTATGTATTTACAAAGAGAAGATAAGAAAGCTGGTGTTATTGAAAACCATGGCGAGGCAAAATGGAGGAGCATGGTAGAGCAATTACAGGATCCTGAAAAAATCATGTGGACCTATAAAAACATACTTCCCAATTTTTTAAATCTAGCTGTTGGTGAATTGGTGGAGGTATAATTCTTAACTTAGTTGATATTAAATCATGACCCATGGTTCCTTCCTTACGCAAAGCATTTAATCAAAAATTTACGCAAGAAACTTATCAGGCTTATCTGAAGGAGTTAGAAAGCAAACACCCAGGAGCATTGGAGTTCAGGGTTGCAGAGACTCCTGTGTTCATTGATAAAGTATTTAAGCATAAAGTATTAGATGCCTGCGAAAGTATTGTAGATACCATTACGGGGTTTAATTTTAAAACAATCAGCAATCAAGCGATCCCCGAAAATGTAAATGTGCCCAACGAAAACAACCACTCACATTTCATTGCATTTGATTTCGGGATCTGCGAAAATGCAAACGGAGAATTGGAACCACAGTTAATTGAGATGCAGGGTTTCCCTACTCTTTTTGCCTACCAAATATTTCAAGATCAAGTAACGCGCAAACATTTTCAAATCCCTGAAAATTATTCCCCTTTTTTAAATGGATACGACAGTGATTCTTATACCCAATTATTGAAAGAAATTATTTTAGGAAATCATGCTCCTGAAAATGTGATCTTACTAGAAATCTTGCCACACCAACAAAAGACCAAAATTGATTTTTATTGTACCAGCGATTATGTGGGTATCCCAATTGTTTGCTTAACTGAATTAATACAAAAAGGTCGCGATTTGTTTTACCTAAAAGATGGAAAAGAAATTGCCATCAAACGGATTTATAACAGAATCATTTTTGATGACCTGCAACAGCAGTCACCCGAGATCCAAGAAAAAGGGAAACTACTTTTAGAAGACCTGAATGTTGAATGGGTACCCCATCCAAATTGGTTCTATCGGATCAGCAAACACACATTGCCTTTTATTGAGCATCCTTATGTACCCTATACAAAATTCTTAAACGATATAGCAGAAATTCCTGCCGACCTAGAGAACTATGTATTAAAGCCGCTCTTCTCCTTTGCTGGACAAGGTGTAGTAATTGATCTAACCCTAGCAGACATTGAAAAAATTGCAGACCCTGAGAATTGGATCCTGCAACGCAAAGTAAAATATGCAGATGTGATTATCACACCTGACATTCCTGCAAAAGCTGAGATCAGAATTTTTTATTTCTGGAAAGATGGAGAAGCTAGACCAGTTGCTACCAATAACTTAGCGCGCTTAAGCAAAGGAAAAATGATTGGTGTACGTTACAATAAAGACAAGGAATGGGTTGGCGGAAGCCTTTGTTATTTCGAGAAAGATTAGTTTACGAAATTCCACCACACACCAAAGCGAACCCACAATCCAGCATAAGGATATTGTTCAGCGGCAAAGTTTCTATGGTCGAATTGAAATCCATTCTGCACACTCAGTGTATTTAAATTTTCTAGTCTGAAAAAAGCCTTGAAACTTTTGATCCTGAAATTTAGGAAGGCTGCAATATCAGGTCGGTTACTTACTGAATAAGAATTCTGATACATGAATTGCCCCAGGAATGGTGAATAGTTAGATGCTTTAAACGGAGTTTGATAACGAATTTCAAAGCCTGTTGAGATAAATAAATTGGCAAAGAAATTTCCTTCAAAAGCAATTCTATTTCTGGTGTACAAGAACGGAATATTTACAGGCGGTGCCCCTGTTGTTTGCTGCAAGTGTCCATCAAAATACCAATTCCAATGTTTGGCCAATTTGAATTTCTTTTCAGCACTGATGTGCAAAACATTGAATAAGGTTGGGTCTTGTTTTGCAGTAAGAAAACTATCATAATAGATATAATTGTTCACTGCAAAATATTCTGCGTTGAGTTTCCAACCCACTTTCGGAATATCATATTGCAAGAAAAAGCGAATGATGTTTTCTTTGCTATAACTTGATCTATTTTGTACAGGAAAACTACTCAATGGGTTTAAAATAAATACGGGGGATTTGTTGACGTTTTGAAATCCAATTTTTAATGAACCGATCGTTGACCCTAATTGCCGCTTCATACTAATGATTGCAGCATAATCGCCCGAATTCAAACCATTCAAATACAATTGGCCTGCAGCCTCAATATCCCATTTCTGATTTCTTGTACGGTTACGATATTCTGCTAAACCATATACATTATAGAAATTGTGCTTGCCCGTGAGTGTATCAAAAACACCGATCAGATTTTGCAAGGCAATACCCGCCTTAAAAAACTGACTTTGATTATTTTTTTCCGGGAAAGAGATCAAACTAAATTCATTGTTGATCTCAGTCCATTTGTCTTTATAACTAACAGTATCCCCATTCGCATTGTAAGGAATCTTATAATTAAAATAAGTTCGATAGCTTAAGGAATCAGCTGCTATATCTGAAAAGGAATAACTACTGCTAGCGTACTTAAAAGTATGTTCGATCCTAAATCTTGGATAAAAAAAGTGATACACAGTAGAATCAGTAACAGTAGAATCTTTTTGTCCTAGATCGTAATGATGCTTGTACAGAAAGCTGGAACTAGTATAAGTATTACCAGTACTTACTGATGTATTAAAAGGGTTTCTACTTGCAGCACCCGCTCTACCTAATCTTGTTTCCAAACTATAGGGATCATTCAATGAGGATGAGAGACTATCTAATTTTGTAGCATCTCTTAAGCCTCCATTTTCTGAAGCAGCTGTTTTATTTGAAATAAATATAAAGAATGATTCGTAGTGTTTGTTTTTACTCAAATAGTGAGTTGTTATTCTAAAATTATTATGGCTATTATTCTGTGTTTTCAAAAAGCCGGGGGTACTACTAAAAATATATTCGAAGGAATAATTGAAATTACTTTTTTTGTTTTGTGTCAATAAAATACTCACTAACTGTTCTGCTTTACTGCCCAATAAATAGGCTAATTCAGAATAGGGTTTAGTGGTTTGAAAAAACTTCGTATTTTCTGTAGTAAAGTTATAAGTATCGAATTGGTGCAAGCCTGGGTCCCATCCTGCTTTCATCACAGGGTTGAAAAAATAAGATTGCGCTGGCGCCCCATACGTTCCTAAAGTGTGGTAAGATGGGCCCATGGGCAGCCTACTATAATAATCATTGATCGAAGAATCAATTCTTCTATTTCTAGTAGAATCAAAATAGCGATAATAAATGGTCAATGAATCTGCAAAGGGATCACGGTGCTGCAAAGAATCTCTCTTTTTATCGTTGGTTTTACCGGATGCATTACCAAAGCTATTCCCACTTGAAAAACTATTGGTATTTAAAGTACGGGGCATTTGTGCAAATACAGGAAGCGCCATTACTACCATCAAAATGGTTAATCCTAAAAAGCGGTATAATCCCTTTATTTGCATTCGCCTAAATCTAGTATTTTTTGTTATTAAAGATCTGCAACCAATCCTCCGAAAAGCAATGTCAATTTTGGTTCTGCATCTTTTGCTGCTTGCAAAACTTCTTCATGGGTAATAGTATTCTCATCTTCTCTGATGCCGATATCGGTAATAACACTTATTGCAAATACTTGCATCCCACTATGTTTAGCTACAATGGTTTCTTGTACAGTACTCATGCCTACTGCATCACCACCTAAAGTATGGATCAATTTGTATTCTGCTCTTGTTTCGAAAGTTGGACCAGTTACACCACAATACACACCCAATTTCAAATCGATATTATTAGCCCTTGCAATAGCTTCTGCTTTTTGAATCAGTTCTTTGCTATAAGGTTCGCTCATGTCTGGGAAGCGAGTACCAAGTTCTTCTTCATTCGGACCAATCAGTGGATTTGGTTGAAACAAACTTATATGATCGTTGATAATCATCAGATCACCCACTTCCATTTTGTCTTGAACGCCACCTGCAGCATTTGATAATAAAAGTGTGGTAACTCCTAATAAACGCATCACACGAATAGGGAATGTTACCTGCTTAGCAGAATAGCCTTCATAAAAATGAAAACGTCCAGCCATTACTAAAACATTCTTACCATTTAGTTTTCCAAAGATCAAACGACCTTTATGACCCTTTACAGTACTTAGAGGAAAGTTTGGAATTTCATGATAGGGAATTTCCAATTCCGACTCAATATCATTGGCTAGATTCCCTAGTCCACTTCCCAATATGATACCTATTTTTATTTCCTTTGAATAACGACTTTGTATGAATGCTACCGTTTCCTTCAATTCTTGCATCAATGCTGACATATCTTGAACTTATTAATCTGGCAAATATAGAAATTCCCTGTGTCTTGGGTACAAAAAAAGGCCATCCAGTGAAGAATGGCCTTATAGTAAAGAAAGTTAGTATTAGCTAATACGTTTAACGTTAACGGCGTTAAGGCCTTTACGTCCTTCTTGTACATCAAACTCAACTTTGTCATTAGCTTCGATCTGATCGATCAAACCGTTTGCATGTACGAAAGTTTCTTTGTTAGAATTGTCGTGCTTAATAAAGCCGAATCCTTTTTCTTCGTTAAAGAACTTTACAGTTCCTTGAATTTTTGTGTCCATTGTAAAATTTGTAAAATAAATAATGAAATGCAAAAGTAGCCTTTAAATGACTTCCAGCCTAATAAATGTACGTTTAAAGTTAAAACTACCTAGTAGTCAATGGGTTAACATTGAATTTAACATTTGATATTAGTTTCAATTTCGAAGATTCTATCAGCTATTTGATTTTTTTAAAAACTGGTTTTCTGTATCTTCATCATCTATGTTTGGATTAACCTATTTAGATATTTCAGGAAGCCTGGGCTTATGTGCCACCGGTTTACTCTGTGTTAATTTTTTGTTGGGCATACTTTTAAGTACAGGCTATAAAGCACAACCATTTTGGAAAAGGCTTCCAGAAAAAATCAGAACTGCTCCTATCGAAAGAATCCATAATTGGACGGCCTATCTAGCGCTTTTTTTTGCATTTATGCATCCCTGTCTTTTATTCATGGACAAAGAATCTGGATTTGAATGGAAGCATATTATTAAACCATTAACTGCACCTAAACAACCTTGGATAGTTTTACTAGGCGTAATTTCCTTTTTTGCAATTCTTGTTGTCATCATCAGTTCACAAAAGATCGTCAAGAAAAAATTAGGATTTAGAACTTGGAAAAACATTCATTTGATATCTTATGCAACAGCCTTATTATTTTTAGTTCATGGTTTATTCATGGATCCACTTTTAAAAGACAGAGCAACAGATTTTATTGATCCTGAAAAGTTCTTTTCTGAGATCTGTTTGATTGTAATTGTGGTGGCGGGTTTTTATCGATACCGATATTTCTTATCCAAACAAAAAATCGTATTTAGAAAAAAACAATCCTAATATGAAAAAATATTTTCTAGTTGCGTTCTTACTCTTTGCAATTTCAATTGTAAAATCACAGACGCCTGATCAAAATCTGCAAGCACTTGGGATAGTTTTACCTAAGCCTGTTTCCCCTTTGTATAATTATGTAAAATTTGTAAGAACTGGAAACCTTATCTATTTATCCGGACAAGGGCCAGCAAAACCTGATGGAACTTTTATCACTGGGAAACTGGGCCGTGAACTGACTGTTGAAGAAGGTGCTTCCGCAGCAAAATTAACCGGCATCAATTTGATCGCTACACTTAAAGATGCCATCGGCGATTTAAGCAAAGTAAAAAGGATCGTAAAAGTTTTCGGGATGGTGAATTGTACAGAAAATTTTTATGAGCAACCCAAGGTCATCAATGGATTCTCTGATTTAATGGTCGCTGTATTTGGTGAAAAAGGAAGACACGCCAGGTCGGCCGTTGGCATGTATTCATTACCCATGAATATATCAGTTGAAATTGAAATGATCGTGGAAGTTGAAGACAAATAAGCTACTCACTAACAGGTGCAAAACCATGCTCCTTCTCGCTTTTTAATACACGATACGCTAATATTGCTGCAATCAACATTAGAATTGCTCCAATTAAAAATGATACTCCTGGAAAATAAAAGGGTTTATTCGGACCAGTAAAGTATGCAAATGAAGTGGTCATTAATGGAGGCCCTATGATCGATGTAACGCTCATCAAACTAGTTAATGCACCTTGCAATTCACCTTGTTCATTGCGGGGCACGTGTCCTGAAATAATGGATTGTAAAGCCGGACCTGCGATCCCCCCTAAACAATATGGGATCAGGAAAACAAACATCATCCAACTTTGAGTTGCAAATGCAAACAAAAATAATCCGAGTGCATATAAACCTAATCCAACATACACACTTTTTTCGTTACCTAATATCGGATTGATAAATCGGATGAGCCCCCCTTGAACAGCTCCTACTAAAAGTCCCACTAGTCCGAGAGAAATTCCAATGATTTTTGGTGTCCAATGAAATTTTTCGATATTGGAGAAACTCCAATTGCTTTGAACAGCATGAGCAGCGATATAGATCAGCATTAAAGAAATGATCAATCCACTTACTGCCGGATATTTTTTAAGTTGTTTTAAAGATCCAAAAGGATTAGC
Source organism: Bacteroidota bacterium (assembly GCA_026391125.1). Lineage (GTDB taxonomy): Bacteria > Bacteroidota > Bacteroidia > Chitinophagales > Chitinophagaceae > Sediminibacterium. The sequence continues at coordinate 33,157 of JAPLEO010000110.1, read as the reverse complement.
CCTTCTCCATTCAAATTCTCTACGGTGTTCCTTATCTAAAGATTCTGGTAGCACAAAATATCCATAGAGCCAGTTGGTTAAAGCTAATCCAGCTGCCACAAAAAATGGAATTCTTGCACCATACTCACCCAACAAACCACCGATCATTGGTCCGAGAATAAATCCAAGTCCAAATGCAGCACCAATCATTCCAAAATTCTGTGCTCTATTTTCTGGGGTACTGATATCAGCAATATAGGCAGAAGCCGTTGTGAAACTTGCACCAGTGATACCAGCAATGATTCTACCTACAAACAACCACCAAATACTTGGTGCAAATGAGAGAAATAGATAATCAATCCCAAAACCAAATAGTGAAAAAAGTAGCACTGGTCTACGACCGTATTTATCACTCAGGTTACCAAGAATAGGTGCGAAAATAAATTGCATAAATGCATAGGCAAATGTGAGCCATCCACCATATTGAGATGCTGTACTAACATCCGTGGTATGCAATAGCTGTTCGATTAATTTAGGCATTACCGGAATGATTACCCCTAAACCTGTAACATCAATCAATAAAGTAATAAAAATAAAGCCAATAGCGGCTTTGCGGTTCTGCGCCATGTATGTGATTTAATATGGGTAAGGCTCAAAGTTGCATTAAAAAAATGGAACCCTTCACCAACAAGCAATATAACGGTTCTTAAAATCTGCTTAAAGCAACAATTCTAATTTGTAATATCTTCTCTTGTGGTACCAGGAATTTCCAAAACTAAGTCTGCTCCGTAAACTGCCGCCGGCGTTTGATAGCCAATTTTAAAATTATTACTTAACACTTTATGGCAAATTATTAAACTACTTATTGCAGTAAGGGTATAACCTTCTAGACATTCCATTTTGGCGGCGACTGTTTTACCTGACCCATTGGTAACTTCTCCCCAGATCAAACTCATTGCTTTCTCGCGCATTTCATCAGAAGGACCGGCTGGTTTTTGTTTGATCTTATTTTTTACAAAGTCTTTTGCAAATGAAGTGCGCAAGATCCAGTTATACAAAAATTGCCATTTCAAATATTTAAAAGTTCTCGGAGATGCTTTTGTATAGGTTTCAATATTGGGAATCCCAGTTGTGAAATAGGCAGTTGAAACATCGCCCCAAGGGATCGTCATCACAAACATTTTTTTAATTCCAAAATCCAACCACATTCCTTTTTTGCCCAGTGGTTGAGGTGTGATCTTTCCATTGATTCTTGCAGCACTTCCCTGGCCTAATCCTTCAGCCATCGTCATGGCCGTACCGTGAGAAAAAGCGCCACCGATTGAAGCGAATGCTAATTTCAAATGTGTTGCATCAGGTAATTTTTCTTTCAAATATTTTGCCATGCAATCTGTTGGCACCACATCAAAACCAACTCCAGACATAATCATCAGTCCGGCTGCTTTTGCTTTTTCATCGTATGATTTTGCTAGTTCAAAAACACTGATCTCTCCCGTTATATCAAGGTAATGCGTGTTTGTTTTCAAACAAGCTTCGATCATTAATCGGGACGTGAATTGAAATGGTCCTGCAGCATGCAACACTAAAGGAACCTCTAAAAGAGAATTTTCTAATTTCTTGGCATCCCTTAAAGTAAAAATGCGATAATCGAGATCTAATTCTTTTGCTAATGCCACAATTGGATCTATCTTTCTTCCAGCAAGAATGGGCACGAGGCCATAAGAGGCTGCTAATTTAGCAATGAGCCTACCAGTATAGCCATTGGCTCCGTATAGCAAGAATTTATTGTTTTCCATAATGAAATGTACAAACAATGAAGCGCATATAAAAGTTCGGACATAAAAAAAAGGGGAAGTTCTGCTTCTTCCCCTTTTACTGAACTATCTAAACTAACTAAAACTGCTACTTTCTAAGCGTAATTACTCCGATCGATGTTTCTTTCGGTGCTTTAATAACTACATTGCTAATGGTGGAATCTATATACGGACTAGTTGCATTTATAAACACACTATAAGTACCATCTTTTAAACCTCTTACTGCGAAGTAACCATCTGGTGTTGGCAATGCATAGGCAGTATCAGTTGAATTATATATTGTTAGTACTGATTTTGCATCTCTTTGTGGGGTGATTTTCCCAACAAGGCTTGCAGAAGTTCTTTTAGTAAAGAAATGGAATACAGGGCGTAAATAAAATGCTCCGTTACCTGATTGAATGATGGAACGAGTTACGTCAAAATCAAGCCACAAACGATTTCTACCAGGAAGGTATTCTTCGTATTCATGTCCTTCTGTTTTGATCAATACATAATTTGGTGCTCCAGCAGGTAAACTGATAGGATAAGTGATACTGTCTTTTACCAAAGAATTGTTTGTTCCAATTTCAATTTTAATCAGACGGATGGAACCTTTTGAAATATTAGCATCGGCTAATAAAGTGTCTGTTCCATTACGTAATTGCAGCAAATCATAAATACCAGCTTTGATACCTAGGTCATGCCACACAAAAGAAGAATCTTTCTTACGATCATCAATCCCTCTTCTATCCCAGTCACATGTATCGTGACGTCTAGTATCAGTTGAAGTATCAACTAATACTTTGATAGATTTGATATCGATCAATACTTTGTCGAATAGACCTGGTCCATCTGTTAAATACAATGCCAGCGATTGTTGCCCTTGAGGTTGCACTGCTGAGGTACTTCTGTTACATGATGTTGCAAATATTACTACTGCGATTGCCATCATTGAGGCGAAAGAAAGGATGTTTCTAGTTTTCATGATCATAATTGGTTTAGCGTATAAGTGGGGCATATATATTAATAATGTTTGTTCTAATCCTTAGATGCAATGTTTGTACCAAGTGTTTACTAAAGCCTTGTTAAAGCCTCTTTTTAACTTATAAACATTTTTCCCATTATTATAGAGGCAATACAAATCAGTATCGCAGCTTCTTCTTTAAATAAATAATTTCAATTAACTTCATTTAACAAAGCATTAATAATTAAATCCTGCTTTGCACTTCGATATGAAAAAAGCCCTCTACGTAATTGTATGCATGTTCATTTTATCTAATGCAAATGCATTTAACAGTAAGCCCAAACTGATCTATTATCAAATCATTGTATATCATTTAAAAAATGATACACAAATAAAATCTGTTGATCAATATTTAGAATCTGCTTACTTACCTGCACTTCATAAAGCAGGTATGAAAAAAGTTGGGGTATTTAAACCATTGGCCAATGATACTGCCGCAGATAAAAAGATCTACGTTTTTATTCCTATGAAATCTATTGATCAGATCGAAAAAATTGATAATGCAATTTGGGCTGATGCAGATCATGAAAAAAATGGAGCTAGCTACTTGAATACAGCATATAAACAACCAGCATTTCAGAGAAAGGAAAGTATGTTGATCAAAGCATTTGAACAAATGCCAGAATTTGCAGTACCCAATTTAACTGGATCGGTTGAAGAAAAAATTTATGAGTTCAGAAGTTATGAAGGAGCATCTGAAAAACTTTACAGGTCTAAAGTAGATATGTTTAATGCAGGTGGTGAGGTAGCACTTTTTGAGCGACTTCAATTCAACGCAGTATTTTATGGCTCAGTTCTTTCAGGAGCACAGATGCCCAACTTGGTTTATATGACTAGTTTTAATAATCAGGCAGAGAGAGATGCTAAATGGAAAATATTTTCAGCAGACCCAGAATGGAAAACCTTATCTGCGATGCCAAAGTATTTGAATACTGTTTCTCATGCTGATATTATTCTAATGCACGCAACAGCTTATTCTGATTTATAAAAAAAGCCTCCATTGCTGGAGGCTTTCATAAGTATAGATAAAATAGATAATTATTTGCAGTTATTATATTTCTCTATCGCTTTAGAAAGCTGAGAAAAATCTAATTGTTTAGACTTTATATCTGAAAGAACGATACTGCAATTAGCAAATAATTTGCTGGTTGCAGTTTCAAAGTTTTTAGCATTCACCAATACTAAGTCATCACTGTTATTTAATTGAACATAATAATCCCCAATAGCACCTTCTGTAGTTGATGCAGTATAAGATTCTGTGCCATTGTATAATAGCTTGCCTGAATTGTTTGATTGCTTCTGATACAGAGATGCTTTAGAACCAATTGCGATAGTTTTATAGAAATCGTTCGAATACGCAATATAAATGTCTGATTTAAAGCTAAACCCGTTTAAATCAGCAACGGTGTAGGTCTTTTTAGAACCACTTGCTGAAACAAAACTGATATTTCCTTTAGAACCTAATGCCTCTTTTACAAAACCATCTTCTTTACTGTTATTAGCATGTACAATACTTCCTTTTTCATAACCTGCAGGAGCTTGTGCTTGAACGAAGTTGAATGCAAATCCGAGGATTACCAAGAGTGAACCAATTGCCTTTTTCATAGTTTTTGTATTTTGTTGTTTTATTATTTTACTTACTAATAAGTAAGTTTTATAGTTAAAAAATTAGCCTTTTAATTGTTTGATCAACGCCTTACGAATGCTCATATAATCTTTCTTTCCCGAGATCCTAGCCAGCTGAACACCGGCAGCCAAATTGGTCATGATCAGCAATGCCTGCGTTCTTGCAGTTTCTGAAAAATGCAATTCTCCTAGCTTCTTACCTTCTGCCAAAGTTTGTTCAACCATACCCATTACTAGCTCAATCAATGAACTGATCTTGACTTTTACAGATTCGGGTAGGGTATTATAATCAGACGCAATAGAACCAATGATACAAATACTATCACTTTCACAAAGCATTGTATAGGGTTCTATAAATTTCTCCAGCTTTCCTATGGCACTCACTTTTGAATGCTGTAATTGCTTTGCAAGAAGTTGATAGGTTTCGATATAATTATCAATCAATGCCATTAACAGATCTTCCTTCCCTCTAAAATGATAATGCACTGCTGCATTTTTCATGTTTAGTTCACGGGCAATATCCGCATAGCTAAAAGCATTGTACCCATAAAATTGGATAAACTGCTTCCCTATTCTCAGAATTTCTGCCTTGGTATCGGGGTTTCTTGCACTCACTTTGTAAAATTAAGAGTTACTTACTAATAAGTAAGTTTTTTGGGGTGTTTTTTATTTAAATTTTTCCCTTTCGTCTTTATCCTCTCTAATCATAGAACCGTAGTCCATTTGCCTCGCAAGGGCCTTCAAAGCCAATGCAATCCTTTTGGCCTTGGTTTCATCGGTTTTGGCCGAATCAATCCATCGGCTATAGTATTTTTGATGGGAGCCCGGGATTTTATTAAAATAGGCTTTCGCAGCCGGGTCGTCTTCTAAACAGAGCATCAGGTCTGTTGATAATTCTATCTCAGATTTGTCAATTGCCATTTGTACGGAAATCGTTGCCCCTTTATTTTTCTTGATCTGTTTGCGGATCTCGGCATTTAAAGCCAAAATGAAATCCCCATCCCCCATCGGTATCAGGGCCAACTGCTTAAAAGCCCATTGATCCAATTTGCCTTTTACACGAAACGATTGCTTATTGCCTGGCTTCAACTCCAGCGCAAGGGCTTCTGGAATAAGGATATAGGTCCATCCAGTCTTCTCCCCCAGTGTTCCAAACTTTTGTATCGTTGTGTTAAATTGAATCATATGTTTTCAAATGTAGAAATAGTGAACCAATTAAAATTGCCTTTCCTGTAAATTATCGCTTGCTTTCATTGCTTTGTTTTTATCTTGAATTTCTAAATTTTTTCCATGCTACAAAAATTATATTTTACAGGTATCCTATTAACTGTTTTAAGTTCTTCTTATTCGCAGGATTTATACCAACCCAGAGATATTCAGCAAGCCTATAAAAAAGGGACCAGAACTTCAAATGGAGCTCCAGGTGCGAATTATTGGCAGAATAAAGGCACTTATAATATTCAGATCACCACGGCTCCTCCAGATAGAACTGTAAAGGGGTCAGAACAGATCACATATATCAATAATAGTCCGGATACTCTCAAGAATCTTGTTATTAAACTGATTCAAAATATTCACAAACCAGGTGCTAGTAGAGATGGAGATGCACAATCAGATTATTTAACTGATGGGGTAAAAATTGATGGCTGTACCGTAAATGGAAAAACCGTTGCATTTAAAGAAAATAATAACCATTTAACTTGGAATACGATTCGTTTAAGTAGTCCGCTTTTGCCCAAAGATTCAGTGAAATTAACTTTCGACTGGCACTTCCAGGCTTCTAAAGAAAGTGGTAGAGAGGGCATGCTTGATTCATCCAGCATTTTTCTAGCCTATTTTTATCCAAGGGTTGCGGTTTATGATGACTATAATGGTTGGGACCGTGCCACTTTTACCGATATGCAAGAGTTCTATAACGATTTTAACGATTATCGTTTAACAGTTAAAATTCCAAAGAACTTTATTGCATGGGCAACTGGTACGCTAGAAAACCCGCAAGAAGTATTAAACAAAGAATATGCAGATCGTTTAGAAAAATCGATGACTACAAACGAACTGATTCATATTGCTACCAATGATGAACTAAAAGCAAATGCTGTTACCCAACAAAAAGATTGGAATGAATGGGTATTCACTTCTACCCATATTCCTGATGTTGCAGTTTGTATTAGCGATCATTATGTATGGGATGCGTCAAGTGTGATCGTAGATGATGCCACCAAGAGAAGAGCAAGTGTTCAAGCTGCTTTTTTAGATAAAGCGAAAGACTTCCATTATATGGTAGGATTTGCACAACACGCATTGGACTGGTTCTCGCATAATTGGCCAGGTGTTGCATATCCTTACCCTAAAATGACCGTATGTCAAGGGTTTGCAGATATGGAATATCCTATGATGGTGAATGATGGAAGTACTAGTGATACAACATTCTCGCGCTTTGTAGCCGAACACGAAATTGCGCATACCTATTTTCCTTTTTACATGGGCATCAACGAACATAGGTATCCCTTTATGGATGAAGGTTGGGCAACAACTTTAGAATTGTTGATTGGAAGAACAGAATCGGGAAAAGAAAAAGCAGAAAACCTGTATAAACAATTTAGAGTGGCTGGTTGGATCAATGATAAAGAAGCATCAGAAGACTTGCCCATCATTACACCAGCAACAGCATTAGGGAGTAGTGCTGGTTATGGCAATAATACCTATGGCAAGCCCTCTCTTGGTTACCTTGCCCTGATCGATTATTTAGGTGAGGATGAATTTAAAAAATGTCTACACACTTATATGGACCGATGGAATGGCAAACACCCAATTCCTTGGGATTTCTTCTTTTCATTTAATGATGCTGCTGGTCAGGATTTAAACTGGTTCTGGAATAACTGGTTCTTCAGTAATAATTATATCGACTTTGCAATCGATAAAGTAGAAAAATCAAGAAAAGGATTTACGGTTACTATAAAAAATATCGGTGGCTATCCCGCACCATTTGATGTGGTAGTAACTTATGATGATAATACAACAGAAAGTTTACATCAATCTCCAGCAATTTGGAAAACTCAAAACAAAGAAGCCAAAATTCAAATCAGTAGCAGTAAAAAAGTAAAAACAGTGCAATTAAAAGGCGGCATTTTTATGGATGCTAATGAGAAAGATAATACCTGGAAATAAACCACCCCCGCCGTATTCCGCGTTCGCGGAATCGGCGTCCCCTCCTATGCGCAAGCGCACAGGAGGGGAACTAAAATTGCATCCACCTAGCTTTACTCCTCACTTCTCACTTCTCACTCCTCACTTCTCACTTCTCACTTCTCACTCCTCACTTCTCACTCCTCACTCCTCACTTCTCACTTCTCACTCCTCACTCCTCACTCCTCACTCCTCACTCCTCACTTTTATCTTTTATCTTTTATCTCTTCACTTATTTTCAGTCCTCATTTCGAAAAACAACCACTCCATCAAACACATCCACTAGGACATGTTTTTCTTTATCAATCTGTCCTGATAGGATTTTTTTGCTAAGATCATTCACTATCATTTTTTGTATCAACCTTTTTAGCGGTCTTGCACCAAACTGAGGATCGTATCCTTGTTCAGCTAAAAACTCTAATAGATAATCGCTATAATTCAATTGGATGCCATTCTCAGCCACTAATTTGCGTAACCCTTCTAGTTGAATTTTCACAATTCCCATGATCTGCTTTTTCAACAAAGGTTGGAACATAATGATCTCGTCAACACGATTCAAGAATTCTGGTCGCACGGTTTGGCGTAACAGATGCATGACCTCCAATTTTGTTTTTTCAATCACCAACTCTACATTGCTTTCATCTATTTCTTCAAATGCATCTTGTATGATGGCACTACCAATATTGCTGGTCATAATGATGATAGTATTTTTAAAATTCACTACCCTTCCTTTATTATCAGTAAGACGTCCATCATCCAATACTTGCAATAGAATATTCCAAACATCCGGATGGGCTTTTTCAATCTCATCTAGTAATACCACGCTGTAAGGTTTTCTGCGAACGGCTTCTGTTAATTGTCCGCCTTCTTCATAACCCACATATCCTGGAGGTGCTCCTACCAATCTTGAAACGGTATGTTTCTCTTGGTACTCACTCATATCGATCCTTGTCATCATTGACTCATCATCAAATAAATATTCAGCCAGTGCTTTTGCTAATTCTGTTTTACCAACTCCCGTTGTTCCCAAGAAAATAAACGAGCCAATCGGTTTTTTAGGATCTTGTAAACCAGCCCTACTCCTTCTGATGGCATCAGCAACTGCAGTGATCGCTTCTACTTGTCCAACTACTCTTTGATGTAATTCATCTTCTAGATGTAATAATTTTTCTCTTTCACTTTGCAACATTTTTGAAACAGGAATTCCAGTAGCTTTTGCAATATTATCTGCAATGTCTTCTGCATCTACTTCTTCTTTCATCAAACGCTTGCTATGTGCACTGAGCGCGTTTAGTTGTAACGTTGCAGCTTCAATGAGTTTTTCTTCTTCCTTTACTTTCCCATATCTGATCTCTGCAACCTTACCATAATCGCCATTTCTTTCTGCCTGATCGGCTTCTAGTTTTAGGCTTTCAATATTTGCCTTAGTATTTTGAATTTTTTCTACGATCTCTTTTTCTTCACGCCACTTCGCACGTAAAGTATCTCTCTCAACACTCAAATTGCTGATCTCAATATTTAGGTCTTTTAAAAGACTCTCATCTTTCTCACGCTTGATCGCTTCTCTTTCAATTTCAAGCTGACGAATTTGTCTTTCCAATTTGTCTAACTCTTCCGGCATCGAATTCATTTCTAGGCGCAGTTTGGCAGCGCTCTCATCAATCAAGTCAATGGCTTTATCAGGCAGAAAACGATCTGTAATATACCTGCTAGACAATTCCACTGCGGCTATAATTGCTTCGTCTTTGATCCGCACGTGGTGGTGTGTTTCATAACGATCTTTTAATCCACGCAAAATAGAAATTGCATCTTCATTGCTTGGCTCATCAATCATCACTTTCTGGAAACGACGTTCCAGCGCCTTATCTTTTTCAAAATATTTTTGATACTCGTTTAAAGTAGTTGCACCAATAGCTCTGAGTTCGCCACGTGCTAGTGCCGGCTTAAGTATGTTTGCTGCGTCCATTGCTCCTTCGCCACCACCTGCACCAATTAGTGTATGGATCTCATCAATGAATAAAATGATCTCACCATCACTACCTGCCACTTCTTTTACCACACCTTTCAGTCGTTCTTCAAACTCACCCTTATATTTGGCACCAGCAATTAGTTGCCCCATATCCAACGCAAAAATGGTTTTTGATTTCAAGTTGTCTGGAACATCTCCATTTATGATCCGCATAGCCAGTCCTTCCACGATCGCAGTTTTACCAACTCCTGGTTCACCAACTAATATTGGATTATTCTTAGTTCTACGGGTAAGTATATGTAGTGTTCTTCTGATTTCCTCATCGCGCCCAATCACAGGATCTAATTTGCCCTGGCGTGCCATATCATTTAAATTCTTGGCAAACTTGTTCAAATTATTCATCTGGGTTTCTTGAGTCTGAGAATTGATGGTATCGCCCTTTCTCAAATCTTTGATCGCAGTGATCAATCCTTTCTCAGTTAAGCCAGCAGCTTTTAATGTTTTAGCAACATCATCATTTACTTGTAATAATGCTAATAATAAATGCTCCTGACTTACAAATTCATCTCCAAATTCTTTCAATACTTTATTTGCTTGAAGTAACACATTTCCTAGATCCCGACTAATATTCTGTGCAGCTTCCGCACCTGTTTGTTTAGGAAGTTTTGCGATGGCTTCATCCATCTTTGATTCAACAAAAGCTATATTGATATTATTCCGCTTCAAAAGAAACGCAACGGTACTATCTGTATCAGCCAATAACACTTTCAATAAGTGATTGGTTTCCAAATTAGGGTTCCCAGTATTAAAAGCCAATTGCTGGGCTTTCTGCATGGTTTCCTGCGCTTTAATGGTATAATTGTTGAGATTCATAAATTATCCTCCTTGTTCAATTAAGAACTGCTTAACGATTGAATGTTTAACTTCCCACCCGATTTCAGTAGGAAGCATTAAATTAGAATCAAAAATCGTTCTACAACCCGATTGTGGTTTGGGGCTATTTAAAATCGGAAATTATGACTGTAAAGTTCCACTTTTTCTGCGTAAAAGTCAGTGCTATCTTGATTTTTCTGCTATTCTTTCAGGGAATAAATGCACAATATAATTTTGTGGCCTTAGATCAAAAAATGGATGCCTCAAAAAAGGATTTAGGTGGCGGTGCAATTACCATGATCTATAAAGATGGAAAGTTGATTTATCAAAAAGCAGTGGGAGAATTTACTGCCAAAACACAGGCCCCAATTGCAAGTTGTAGTAAATGGTTAACAGCCGCGCTGGTGATGAGTTTTGTAGACCAAGGCAAGCTTTCACTCGACGATAAAGTAAGTAAATACATTCCCATTTTCGCGAGTTATTCGAAAGGCTATATTACTATCCGAGATTGTTTGAGTCATATGACCGGTATTAAGACTGATCCCAATCTGGTGTTGCGTATGATGGAAAGAAAATCTTTTACTTCATTAGAAGAAGAAGTGGTTGACTTTGCCTCTAAAAAAGAAATCCAAGCGAATCCGGGACTAGAATTTCGTTACAGCAATATTGGATTAAATATCGCTGGGCGCATTGTTGAGATTGTTGGCAGAAGAGGCTTTGAACAATTAATGCAAGAAAGAATTACCAGACCATTGTTAATGCGTAATACTAGTTTTTCTAGCCTCGATGCAGTTAACCCATCGGGTGGTGCTATTTCTACTGCCAACGATTATATGAATTTCTTGGCCATGATTTTAAACAAAGGAGAATTTAATGGCAAAAGAGTTTTGTCTGAAAAATCGATCGTCGAAATGCAAACGCTTAGAACCAATACCGGTATTATTAAATATGCTCCAAAAGTTGCAGAAGGATTTAACTATGGTCTGGGCGAATGGATCCAAGAAACTGATGAAAATGGAAAAGCAAAAGTTGTAAGTTGCCCCGGACTTTTTGGTACCTGGCCCTTGGTTGATATTTGTCGTGGTTACGCTTGTATCGTGTTTACAAATGCTTTATTGAAAGATAGTCAGCGTGGTATTTATAAAGATATCAAGTCGATCATCGATGAGCAAATGGGTTCTGCATGTAAAAATTAAAAGTTAACCATCGATTGAACCTGCTTCAAAAAAATACTCAAATTGTAAAACAAAAAGCGGCAGCGCTTGGCTTTCATTATTGTGGAATTGCCAAAGCTGGTTTTCTTGACGAAGATGCAAGAAGGTTAGAGACTTGGCTGAACCAAAATCTGCATGGTAAAATGCAGTATATGGAAAACCATTTCGATATGCGCGTTGATCCGAGAAAACTTGTGCCGGGTGCAAAGTCTGTGATCACCGTACTAAAAAATTATTATCCCGAAAAACAACAATTGCCAAATACACCTCATATTGCGAAGTATGCGTATGGGAAAGATTATCACGAAGTGATTCGTGCTCAGCTGAAAGATTTTTTAGAAATTTTGAACTCAGAAATCGGAGAAATTTCTGGTCGAGGATTTGTAGATTCTGCTCCCGTGCTTGAAAGAACCTGGGCAGTAAAAACAGGTGCCGGATGGATCGGCAAAAATGGCAATCTGATCAACAAAGAATCGGGCTCTTTTTATTTTATTGCTACACTCATTGTAGATATTGAATTAGAGTACGACGACCCTTTTGCGAAAGACTATTGCGGTAGCTGCAGTAAGTGTATAGATAGTTGTCCAACCGAAGCCATACAACCCAACAAACAGATCAACGGTAGCAAGTGCATTAGTTATTTTACGATTGAATTAAAAGATGCACTCATTTCAGAAGAGATGAAAGGGAAATTTAAAAATTGGATGTTTGGCTGTGATATTTGTCAAGACGTTTGTCCATGGAATAGATTCAGCAAACCCAATAAAGAAGAAGCCTTCAAAGCTATTCCAGAAATTTTATCCTATACAAATCAAGAATGGAAATCAATCAGTGAAGAAGCGTTTAAAAATGTGTTTCGCGATTCACCTTTGAAACGAACTAAGTTTGAAGGAATCAAAAGAAACTTACTATTTATTGAAACGATCTAGGGTTAGATCACTTTTAATCCGTGTTGTTTGAATGTATCAAAAACACCCTCATTTTCATCTAACTCTGTAATTAAAATATCTACTTCTTCTACTGCGCAGATCTTTAATCTTTGAAAAGAATTGATTTTTTCAGAAATGGTAAGAACAGCAGTTTGTGCAGCACATTGAATCATAGCCTGTTTTACTTGAACCACTTCCCAATCATTATCGGTTATTCCATTCTCCATATCAATGGCATTGATTCCAAGTAAGCATAGGTCTGGTTTTATGCTATGGATCTTTTGGATAGCAGCACCACCAACCGTAATCTGAGAACTTTTCGAAACCTTATCTCCAATAAAAATCACTTCAATATTTGGGTGTTGCGCATATTCATAGGCAGCAGGAATACTTCCAGTAAAAAATGTGGCTCGTAATTCAACAGGCAACATTCTTGCCATTTCAATTAATGTGGTGCCTCCACTTGTAAGTACAAACATGCCATCCTTAATAAGACTTACTGCCTTTGCGGCTATTTTCTTTTTATGATCTAATTGATAAACATCAGAGCGAAGAAATGAACTGTGAAATGAGCGTGAAAGTGCACCGCCATGAACTTTAATGAGTTTGTCTGATTCTGATAGTTCTATTAAATCTCTTCGAATCGTATCTTCTGAAACATTGATTTCTAAGCTTAAATCGGATGATAGCACTCGGTTGTGCAGGTTGATTTGCTTAAGAATATATGCTTGCCTTTCTCTTTTAAGCATGTGAGCCGCAGTTAGATACTAAAAGTGGGCAAAAAATAGCAGACCAAAAAAAATATTACGCAAATACGTGCAATTTCATGCAAGATTTAGACGAAAAAGAACCAAAATAGAACGGTTTTCGGAATTTTATGCGGTTTTCTATTGCGCCTCGATGGGATTTGAGTCGAGATTCACAGTTTGGTGCTCTGAAAGCAATTTTAAATTTTGCAGGTTTTGCTCCATCATGGGACTTAGGATTTTGTCGTTCATAAAAGAACCAAATTTTTCCCAGGGATACCAATGAAGCTTTTGTACGAACTGCCATTGAACAATCGTCAGACTTCTTTCCTTTGAAGGAATGAATCGGATAGTGCTTTCTTGCACACTTGAAGTTGGGGATGCCCAAATGCTCACAACAGAAGTATCTGTGATATTTTGAATGGTCAATTGCTGACGACCTAGGTCTGCTTCTTTAGAAGATTTGATCACAACTGACTTTGAATTCATTCCTTTAACCCAGTGCACCCATTGATTAAGATCTGCCACGTAATATTTAATTGAATCTGCAGGTGCATGAATGTCAATTGCACGCGATACAATCACGGTTGATGGCATCATCAATGAAAAAAAGCACATCACTATAAAAAGTGCTACAATACTTATTAGAGCCAATTTAATTACTCTCATACATTATTCCCACTTGAAGGTTTTAAAAGCAACGGCATATACAACTACTGTCCAAATCCCTAATATTCCCAATTCATTCCAGCAACTTGCTAAACTTGCTCCTTCAAAAGATATATTTCGCATCGCATTATTAAAATGCGTTAGAGGTAAAATTCTACAGATTGGTTGTAACCAAGATGGAAAGGCATCGATTGAGAAAAATGTTCCTGCCAATAAAAATTGCGGTAATGTGATCAGGTTTGCAAACGGAGGAATGGTGCTTTCATTTTTTGCAACACTACTTACAATAAATCCGAAACCCATAAAAAGGATCAGTGCAAGAAAACTCAAAAACATGATCTCTAAAAATGTTTGGAACCCATGTACTAGTGTAAAATTAAAAGCAAAATGGCCAACTCCAATTACAATGATCGCTGTAAGCATTTGAAATATCACCCTACTAAAGGCCTCGCCCAAAACGATGTACGATCTTTTAATAGGTGTTGCATAAAACCTTTTTAATACCAATTGTTGGCGCAGATTGAAGAACAGAAAAGCCACTCCAAAAACACCAGAGCTCAATAGCGAAAATCCTAACTGACCTGGCAATATAAAATCAATGGTACGATAAATCCTTCCTGGTATTTTTTGCACATTCTGATTGATCAATGCATAGGTTGGAACTTCAGAAAATGTTCTTTGATTGATGCCCGCGATCACAGCATTTAAAATAGATTTCAACACTTGTATGTTCTGTGGATTCACCGCTTCTGAGCTAGTCAGATCTATTGAATACGGTGGATTATTAAGTCCAGATTTCTTAATGAGTATGATTGCAGTTATTCTTCCCTTTTCAAGATCTTCCTTTAATTCCTCCCCGGTTTTTTTTACTACATTAATCCCTGCAATATTTTTGATGGAGGTGTAAATGGCGTTAACCGTATCTGTCTTAGGATCAAAAGCCACATTGATTGAAACCTTACCACCACTACCTAAAAAACCAAATACCAATATAAAGATCAGAGGAAACGCAATACTAAATATTACAGCAGAGGGACTCCTAAATACAGCTCTCAAACTACCTTTTGTAATCGCCATCATGGCCCTCAGTTGGCTATACTCTCCTTTCATTTGATTAAATTATAAAGCAAATTTATTTATTTAAGGCGTTCAAGCGCTTTATTATTTTACTCTTTGATTCTACTTAAGATCCATCATAAAAGGTAAACGACTCTGCGGCTCTCCTATCATGTTCTTCACTTGCTTTACCTGCTGCAACATGTCGTATTCTTTTACCCCAATCTCTTCTTTGATCAAATTCACTTTTACTGTCTTCTTATAATTTTCAAGAATTTGTTCCAATAGATTTTTTTTCGTTGGATATTCTTTTACCCTGTATGATTTTAATTTGGCCATACTAACTGCACAGTCAACCGCATCTTGCATGGTACCAATTCTGTCTACTAAGCCAACTGAAATAGCTCTATTGCCTGTCCACACCCTACCCTGCGCAATACTATCGATATATACAATGTCTTTCTTACGACCGTTGGCAACACGCGATTTAAAAGTGTAATAAATACTATCAACACCACTTTGCATAAAACGTTTTTCTGGTTCTGTGAGTGGTCTGGTTGTATTTCCTAAATCTGCATACGGACCAGTTTTCACGCCATCAAAACTGATTCCCAATTTATTTTTAAAGAACGATTGAAAGTTTGGTAAAATACTAAATACACCAATGGAACCTGTAATAGTATTTGCATCTGCAAAAACAGAATCTGCGTTGCAAGAAATATAGTATCCACCAGATGCTGCTACATCACCCATGCTTACCACCACTGGTTTTTCTTTACGTAATAAACTAATTTCCCTCCAAATCACATCACTAGCTAAAGCACTTCCTCCTGGCGAATTAACTCTAAACACTACTGCTTTAATGTCTTTGTCTAATCTGATCTGACGCAACACCGTTCTAAATGCATCGCTTCCCACAGATTCATTATCTCCTTTTCCACTCACAATATCACCTGCAGCATATACTATGGCAATTTTTGAATCTCCATCTTGTCTAAAATCAGCTGCTTTTGCATAATCATTCAGATCAACAAAATTGATGGATGCATTTTCAGAACTCACCAATCTATGCGTTAGTTCTGCTTTCAATTCATCATCATATTTTAAACCATCTACT
The DNA here is from genome assembly GCA_026391125.1 of Bacteroidota bacterium. Taxonomy (GTDB): domain Bacteria; phylum Bacteroidota; class Bacteroidia; order Chitinophagales; family Chitinophagaceae; genus Sediminibacterium. The sequence goes on along the minus strand of JAPLEO010000110.1, from coordinate 16,976 downwards.
AAATGATGAATCAGTGCATCATTTGCAGTTTGAATAGAACCATTTATAGCTAATTGGCGAATCGCTGCTGTATCTAATTTTCTGGTTACAGCTACATCATACAAAAAACGATTGTATAAATCTCCCAACCATACACTTGTTTGCAAGCGATTGGCTTCGGTCATCTGAGTTTCGCGAAGTGGCTCAGTAGCGCTTTTAAACTTTCCAGCATAAAAAATTTGAGGCTGGATCTCTAACTTATCCAACATGCCTTTTAGATAAAGCATATTGCTCGAAAATCCGTCCCACTCCAAACCTCCCTGAGGATGACAGTATACTTTATCAGCCGCACTACCAATATAATATCCTTTCTGAGTAATAGTTTCTCCAAAGGCAACGACAAACTTTTTGCTTCTTTTAAAATCAATAATTGCTTTTCTCAATTCTTCACTTGCCGCATATCCATTAGCATTGTTGCTACACTGAATATAAATTCCCTTAATAGCAGAATCAGACTTTGCGTGCTTGATCAATCTGATCACATCATAAAGGCTTGGTTGTTCTGATTCATCCATCCCAGAGAACATCGCGAATGGATTTTCAATTGATTGCTCCTTAAATGGTTTTGAAAGATTTAAGAGCAAAACCCCTTTTGTACCAATGGAAGGTTTTTCAGAACTAGATGCACTTGCAATAATTCCGATCACAATAAATACACTTAAAATACAAAAAATGAATAGGGCAAGTAAGGCTGCAAAAAAGGATTTAAAAAAGCTTCTCATATATTTTATTAGTATGCTGATTGAATTTAAAGATATTTGCCACTTCTAAATGTTCCAAATTATGAATATAGCTTATTTGTTGATAGGCGGTAACCTGGGTAACAGATCTGCAAATCTGAAAAAAGCTAGCTTATTGATTGATCAAACCTGCGGAAAGATCATCCAATCGTCTGCAATATACGAAACTGCCGCTTGGGGATTAACCAATCAGCCTTCCTTCTTTAACCAAGCCATCAAATTGCAAACAAACTTGGCACCTGAATTACTGATGGAACAGCTTTTGGCAATTGAAAAAAAGATGGGAAGGGTTCGATCAAAAAAATTAGGACCAAGAATTATTGACTTAGATATGCTTTTTTATAACCAAATCATTTTAAATACCGATCTCTTGGTACTTCCCCACCCAGCAATTGCTGAGCGAAGATTTGCACTATTACCACTTACAGAAATAGCTTCCAACTTCCTGCATCCTGTTCACAAGAAAACAATTGAAGATCTTTTAGTAGCATGCCCAGACCAGTTGGATGTGCAAAAAATGTCAATCTAGGGATACATTGGAACCCTATTTTTGTTGACATCAGGGAAACTATGAAACACCATTTTATTACAGTTGAGGGGAATATAGGCGCAGGCAAAACAACTTTAACGCATTTGTTGGCGAAGCATTTTAATGCACGTATGATCCTTGAGGAATTTGCTGACAATCCTTTTCTCCCTAAGTTTTATAATAACCCTGACCAATATGCATTCCCTCTGGAATTGTTTTTTATGGCAGAACGTTATAAGCAACAAAAAGAAATGGTGCATACCAACGATTTATTTCAGAGTGTAACCGTTTCTGATTATTTGTTTACAAAGTGTTTGCTCTTTGCAAAAGTGACTTTGCCTGAAGAAGAATTTCGTCTTTACCAAAAATTGTTCGACATCATCAATCAACAATTGGTGTTCCCCGACATAATCATTTATTTACACGCACCCGTAAATAAATTACAGTTAAATATTAAAAAAAGAAATCGCGCTTACGAACAAACAATTCCTGATTCCTATTTATTTAATTTACAGGAAACCTATACCAGCTATATCAAACAGCATAATATTAAAACCATTTTTATTGATGCGAGCAATGCAGATTTCTTGGGAAATGAAAAGCATCTTCAAGTAGTCATTGATGCATTGGATAAGGATTTTGATTCAGGGCAACATTATTTTTCGCTTCCCTAGCTATTGAGTTGGTGGAGATTACTTTAAAATTCCAAGTTTCATAACACCCATTCAATCTTTAATCGCATCTTCGTGAACTAGAAAATGGAAGTAATTCAAAAAACAAACGACCCCATCGCAGCAATGAGAATTGCTGAATATCGCAATTTAATGCTGGGTAGGTTTTTGTTCATCATGGGTTTAAGAATGATGGGCACGCTGGTGGGCTGGTGGGTATATGAATTAACCAACGAACCATTTGCAATTGGATTGATCGGACTTTCAGAAGTAATCCCTGCGGTTTCGCTTTCATTATATGCAGGTCATATCATTGACATTAGCGAAAAAAGAAAGCTGTTACTAAGGGGCGTTTCCTTATACCTGTTTTGTGCTTTTTTACTATTAATACTATCCACTCGTTTTACTGCAGGCTTTCTGAGCAATCATTGGATCACTTTTTGTATTTATATCATCATTTTCTTTACGGGAATTTTTAGATCCTTTACTGGACCAAGTTTTGGTACCATGGTGGCAAGTATTGTTCCTAAAGAGCTTTTACAAAATGCCACTACTTGGAATCAAGGAATTTGGTTGAGTGCTTCAGTGATCGGTCATGCTTCAGTTGGATTTTTTATCGCGGGTTTCGGTAACACTGCATCACTTAGCATTATTGTTTCATTGGTTATAATTGGACTGCTGTTCATGTGGCGCATCAAACCCAAACCTCCCTTGAATATTCAAGGTGAGAAGAAAACATTGGATAGTGTAAAAGAAGGAATCCGTTTTGTTTTCAAGACCAAGGAAGTTCTAGGCGCATTGTCGCTAGACCTTTTTGCCGTACTATTTGGAGGCGCAGTTGCCATGATCCCAGTTTTTGCAAAAGACATATTAAAGGTTGGTGCCGTAGGCTTTGGATGGCTGAATGCCGCATCAGATATAGGCTCGATACTTGTGATTATAATTTTAACCATTGCACCTCTTCGAAAAAAACAGGGCCGCAAATTATTTTTTGCTGTGGGCTCCTTCGGCATTTGTATTTTAATCTTTGCCTTGTCGCGTTCGTTCTGGCTCTCGTTTGCTGCACTTTTATTGAGTGGTATTGTTGATGGAATCAGTGTGGTAATCAGAGGCACCATCCTTCAACTCAAAACGCCCGATCATATGCGTGGAAGGGTGATGAGCGTGAACTCCATGTTCATTAATAGCAGCAATGAATTGGGCCAATTTGAAAGTGGAGTTGCCGCAAAATTATTAGGCGTTGTACCATCTGTAGTTTTCGGTGGTTGTATGACCATTTTTGTAGTTGCCACTACTTGGTTCAAAGCTCCAGCTCTCAGAAAAATGGAATATTAGGATCAATTAATTATATTGAACAACCATTCTACCCTTTTACACGTATCTAATTCATAAATCATACAATCTAATATTATGCAACGTAGAAGTTTCATTAAGACATCTGCAATTACAGCAGGTTTACTAGGTTTATCAACCAAAGAGATCTTAGCGGCTTTTTTACAACAGCCTGCTTATAAGATCACGATGTTAAGAAACGATGTTGGCATCTTTACTGAAAAAGGTGGGACCATTGCATTTTATATTTCAAAGAAAGGCATCGCAGTTGTTGATGCGCAATTTCCAGAATCTGCAAAACACTTGATGGATGAATTAAAAAAGTTACAAGACAAGCCCATCAAGTACCTCATCAATACACACCATCACGGAGATCATACAGGAGGAAATATAGCTTTCAAAGGAATAGCTGAACATGTGGTTGGTCATGTTAATTGTTTAAGCAATTATCAACGTGTGGCGGCCGAACAGCATTCAGAAGACAAACAACTATTCCAGGATATCACATTTAGTGACAATTGGAAAGCCCATATTGGAAAAGAGAAAATTCAAGCCCACTACTTTGGTGCAGGCCATACCAATGGCGATGCCATGATTCATTTTGAACACGCCAATATTGTTCATACTGGCGATCTTATGTTCAATAAAATATATCCTGTAGTAGACAAAAAGTCTGGCGCTTCATTCACAAATTGGATTAAAGTATTAGATCAAGCCATGACCACATTCGATAATGAAACCATTTTTGTTTTTGGGCATGGAGGCAACAATCAAGTAACTGGTACCAAAGAAGACCTCAAGGGATTGCAGCACTATATCAACCAACTTTTAGATCAGGTAGGTGCAGCCATCAAACAAGGCAAGAGCAAAGAAGAAATACTACAGATCACCAGCATCAATAATGTTGGCGATTGGAAAGACGATTTAAAACGCATTAAATCAAACTTAGAAGCAGCCTATAGTGAACTTATTTAGTTTTGATCAGTGCTTCTAATACATAGAATACGGCCGGACAAAAAGTGGAATTCTTTAACGTTATTACGGGACGTTTAAACAACACATCTTCATCGGTGTAAGGGAACCTATGGCAATCTGATGGCCTGTCTTCATAAATGGAACAAAAATTATCTTCACCCAAAAACGGACAAGGAGATGTTTTTGTAACGTAGTCCCCCTCTTTATCCATGGTTAAATAAGTGTCAATGAATTCAGTCTCCTTCATGCGCATAGGCTTACTGATCCTCTTGATATCGGGCATCTTAAATCTAGGAGAATAGTTCTTGCAACAGCTTGCACATTGCAAGCAATCAATCTTTTCAAAAGCCGCCTCATGCAAGTCGGGTAATTGCTTCAACAATTTTTTCTTATCGCCCTTATCCAATAAATATTTGTATTGTTTCTGGTGCTCTTCCGATCTTTTTTCCCAATCCTCCAAACTTATTTCAGGTAGCATTTATCAATTTTATTTATACTTGCAAGGTATGTGCTTACTTTGCAAAAAAGTAATTTTTGGTTCCCCACTCCAAAATTGCACTTAAAAATCAATAGAAATTACACCGATGGATTCGATCAGAGAAACTTGGCTCTTCGCTATTAGTATCCCTATTTATTGCGTCATTATTGCCGTTGAAATCATCTTGTCGAACTTAAAACAACGACAGACCTATACCAAAAAGAATACCGCCTTTAATGTATGCCTCATGTTGCTGAATATGGGCCTAGATTTTGGTCTTCGTTTATTTACACTTGGAATACTGGGCTATTTTTTCAAATTTGCTGTGATTCATTGGCAAACAAGTATCATTTATTGGGTCTTACTATTTGTGTTTGAAGACATGATGTACTATTGGCTGCATCGGTTCGACCATGAGATTCGCTTATTCTGGGCAGTTCATGTAACACACCATAGTAGTGAGCTGATGAATTTTACAGTTGGCTTCCGTTCTTCTGTATTTCAACCAGTTTATCGGTTTATTTATTTTATCCCAATTGTTCTATTAGGTTTTGATCCATTGGATCTATTATTTGTGTATTCAGCCACTCAGATCTGGGGAATTTTTGTACATACCGAGTATATCAATAAAATGGGTTGGTTAGAATATATTTTGGTAACTCCATCGCATCATCGGGTGCATCATGGATCAAATGCCAAATACCTTGACAAGAATATGGGCATGTTTTTGATTGTCTGGGATAAGCTTTTTGGCACATTTCAACCAGAATTAACCCCCGAAGAATACGAACCAATCAGGTACGGCCTCACTAAAAATTTGGAAAACCCAACCGCTGTAACGGTTGTTTTTCATGAATGGCAGCAGGTTTGGAGGGATATTACCCAAAAAGGAATTACCCTAAAAGATCGTTTCAATTACCTTTTTGGTCCGCCAGGCTGGAGCCATGACGGGAGCCGCCAAACCAGTGTACAAATGCGAGAAATAGAAGCAGCAAAATCAAAGGGTTGAATCAAGTCATGCACATCCTTTCCCCAGCTTCAACAAAATGCAATTTATAAGCCCTTATCAGCTTAACTTTGCGGCGGAAAAACACATCTGTTTTTAGTCTCATTTGTGTGATTCAAACCCGCTTATTGTATTTATTGCTGAACAACAAATCAATAATTAACAGTTATTAAGGAAATTTCTATGAGCTTATTTATCAAACAATCGAATGAATTTCATGGCAGACATATTGGTCCTAGTGTAGAAGACAGCATTGCCATGTTGCAGACCATTGGTGTTTCATCTCTGGAAGAATTAATCAGTAAAACAGTTCCTGATTCGATCCGAATCAATGAACCTCTAGATATTCCTGCAGCAATAGGCGAATATGAGTATCTCAGCGAATTAAAAAAAGTTGCTGCAAAAAACAAGTTATTCAAAACTTATATTGGCCAAGGTTACTATGGAACTATCACACCAAGTGTGATCCTTCGTAACATATTTGAGAATCCAGGATGGTATACACAATACACTCCTTATCAAGCAGAAATTTCACAGGGTCGTTTAGAAAGTTTATTGAATTATCAAACGATGATCGCCGACCTTACTGGTCTCCCAATTTCAAACGCCTCATTGTTAGATGAAGCAACTGCAGCAGCAGAAGCGATGGCCATGATCTTTAATCAGGTTAACAAAGCAGACAATATCACCCAACCCAAACTCTTTGTTGATGCAAATGTTTTGCCTCAAACGATCGATGTATTAATTACTCGTGCAGAGCCAATTGGCATATCAGTTGTTGTTGGTGACTATACAAATGCAGTTATTGATAATACATTCTTTGGTTCAATCGTTCAATACCCTAATAATGTAGGTTCTATTGAAAATTATATTTCATTCCACGATCAGGTACACGCAGCTGGTGGACATACTATCATGGCTTGCGACTTATTAGCCTTAACCCTATTAACACCTCCTGGTGAATTGGGTGCTGATATTGCATTGGGAAGCTCACAACGTTTTGGAGTACCGATGGGTTTTGGCGGACCGCACGCTGCATTCTTTGCAACCAAAGATGAATTCAAAAGAGGGATGCCCGGAAGATTGATCGGAGTTAGTATTGATGCACAAGGAAACCGTGCATTACGTATGGCTTTGCAAACCCGTGAACAACATATCAAACGCGAAAAAGCAACTTCCAATATTTGTACAGCGCAAGCATTACTTGCAAATATGGCGGCTATGTATGCGGTGTATCATGGTCCAGCTGGATTAAAAGATATTGCTACACGCGTGAGTGAATTAACACAAAGTCTTAGCATCGCATTAAATGATCTTGGATTCCCTACTCTTCATCAACATTATTTTGATACCATTACTGTTGCAGCAAATAGTGCAACTATTAAAACTTTCGCGGAAGCTGCTGGTATCAATTTGCGATATACCAATGCAGATCAGATCAGCATTAGTATTGATGAAACTAGCTCACAAAAAGATGTACTAGACATTGTTTTTGTTTTTGCTCAATCAAAAGGATTGGACGAAGCAGAAATTGAGTTCGATAGCGATTTCGCTTTGAGTAATATTCCTGCATTTGCAAAACGTAGTTCTGATTATTTGTCACATCCCGTTTTCAATACCTATCATAGCGAAAGTCAGATGATGCGCTATATGAAACAATTAGAAAACAAAGACCTTTCTCTGAATACCAGCATGATTAGTTTGGGAAGTTGTACCATGAAGCTAAATGCAGCAACAGAAATGCTTCCTGTAAGCTGGCCAGAATTTGGAAGTCTTCATCCTTTTATTCCTTCTAATCAAACAGAAGGATACCAACAGATCATTGCTGAATTAACAGACTATCTCTGCAAGATCACAGGCTTTACTGCTTGTAGCTTACAACCCAACAGTGGTGCTTCTGGAGAGTACGCTGGCTTATTAGCGATTCGTGCGTATCACGAAGCAAGAAATGAGGTAAATCGAAATGTGGTGTTGATCCCAATTAGTGCACACGGTACTAACCCTGCGAGTGCAGTAATGGCTGGATTTAAAGTGGTTGTTGTGAAATGTGATGAAGCAGGTAATATTGATGTAGCAGACATGCTTGCAAAAGCAACTCAATATAAAGACACATTAGGTGCATTGATGGTAACCTATCCTTCTACGCACGGTGTTTTCGAAGAAACAATCAAAGACATCTGTCAGATCATCCACGATAATGGTGGCTTGGTATATATGGATGGTGCCAATATGAATGCGCAGGTTGGATTAACTAGTCCGGGTATTATTGGCGCTGATGTTTGTCACTTAAACTTACATAAAACATTTTCGATCCCACATGGTGGTGGCGGACCAGGCGTTGGACCAATTTGTGTGAACGATAAATTAGCCCCTTACCTACCAGGGCATGTTGCATCAGAAACAAATACAACCATTCATGCGGTAAGTGCTGCGGAATTTGGTTCAGCAAGTATTTTATTGATCAGCTATGCTTACATTAAAATGTTAGGTGCAGAAGGAGTTAAAAAATCAACAGAGTATGCGATCCTGAATGCAAATTATATGCGTGCTAGGTTGGAGAAATATTATAAAATCTTATACGCGGGTACCAATGGAACTTGCGCACACGAATTTATTGTTGACCTCCGTCCATTCAAACAATCTGTTGGAATTGAAGCAGAAGATGTAGCGAAAAGACTGATCGATTATGGATTCCACGCACCTACTATGAGCTTCCCAGTTGCTGGTACTATTATGATCGAGCCAACTGAAAGTGAAGACAAGGTAGAATTGGATCGTTTCTGTGATGCATTGATCGCGATACATGCAGAGATCAAGGCTATTGAAAATGGGACCTCTGATAAAGTTGATAACCCACTAAAAAATGCACCTCATACACAAGCTGTGATTTGTGCCAATGAGTGGAACCATGCTTATAGCAGACAGGATGCGGCATTTCCATTGAGTTATGTTGCACTCAATAAATTCTGGCCATCTGTAGCTCGTGTTAACAACACACACGGTGATCGGAATTTAATTTGCACTTGCGAGCCTGTTGCCTCTTACGCATAACCATATTGAATTTTAAATACTAAAAAAATGCCTATTCGAATGAATGGGCATTTTTGTTTAACAAACGCAAGACTTAATGTTTTCTTAATGTAACAGATAAGTTGAATTGAATAGATTTGAGTTAGAAACTCCCCCCTAAATGCCAACGTTTGCTCTTACTAAATTTGAAATAACTGAAATAGTTTCAGATAGGATGAATGTGCTTATTAAGTGTCCTAATTTAAAAAAAGCACCACTCAAATATTGTATAAAAAGCAGCAGTGATCAATTGGTTCGGAAAGGTGGTTTCTTAGGTGAAACTATTCAGTTGAATTTAATTCATATTCCGGATGGTCAATATTTTTTTACAATTTCCTGTGAAGAAGGAAATGAATTTTCCTTGCCTTTTCTGAAAACAAGTAATATGAGAAATGGCCTCTCTATAAAAGAAAATTAAGCCTTCCCATCGATACTCAAATCAATTAATGACTACCTTTCATTTTGAATTTCCTTCTATATGAAAAAGTTATTATTACTTCAAACACTGTTTGTTTTTCTATTAACGTTAACTGCAAATTCGCAAGTAAAAAACAAAGAAAATATTCTTGGAGCAGACATTTCTTTTTTGCCACAACTAGAAGCTAGAGGAATTGTATTCAGTGATCAGGGTGTAGCTAAAGACGCCATCTTATTGTTGAAAGAAAAAGGTTTTAACTATATAAGACTCAGAATATTTGTAGACCCCGCCGCAGATAGCGGCTATTCTCCCAAACAAGGATTCTGTGATCTAGCACATACAATGGCTATGGCAAAAAGGATCAAAGCCGCAGGAATGAAGTTCTTATTGGATTTTCATTATAGCGATAATTGGGCCGATCCTGGTCACCAAATCAAACCTTCTGCATGGGAAAAAATGTCATTCCCCGAAATGAAAGAAGCATTGAAGGAACATACTGTTACAGTTCTAAATGCATTAAAAAAACAAGGAACTTTTCCAGATATGATCCAAGTGGGAAATGAAATCAATCATGGCATTGTTTGGCCCGAAGGAAAGAATTCAAATATGGATCAGCTGATTGAGCTGCTAAAAGAAGGTGTAGCAGGTGTGCGAGCGGTTAGCAAAAAGGTTCCGATTATGATGCATATAGCTTGCGGTGGACAAAACGAAGAATCCGTAAAATTCCTAGATGAGCTGATCGCCAAAAATGTTTCTTTCGATGTGATTGGTCAATCCTATTATCCGCAATGGCATGGAACATTAACTGATCTGAAAAATAATTTAGCCGATTTAGCAAAGCGATATAAACAAGAGTTAGTAGTGGTAGAATACACTGCTTTTAAAAAAGAGGTGAATGATATTGCTTTTGAAATTCCTGGCAAAAAAATGAAGGGCACTTTCATTTGGGAACCCTTGAATACCTGGGAAAAGGTCTTTGAAAAAGATGGCAAATCAAATACATTGATCAATGTATATCCCGAGATCTCTAAGAAATGGATCGAGGCAAAACACTAATTTTTGGTTCTTTTATTAGCTTAAAGAACTTATATATAAAGGTTTAACAAAATATTTATTGACCTCAAAAGCAATAAAACCCCCTAAAAAACTGTTTCAATAGGAGAAAATACCAAGCAATTGGTATGTTTTGTTGTACTTGTAACTGCTATAATGCAGTCCAGTATTGACTTTTGCGCTTTCCGACAAAATGTAGTTCTGATATAGCATCACATAATTTCGCTAATTTTGAATAAATTATGACGTTTATGTATCGTTTAACCACTAGCCTTTTAATCGTTTGCCTTTTGGTATTATCGGGCTGTACCGGTCGTAAATCGGCTTCTTCAAAAGCTTATATAAAAGAGCATACAGCAGCCCAAAGCGATCCGAAAGAAAATAATGCCTACACACCACCTTCTACTGTAGATAAAACACAGTTTTCAAATTATACGCGTGATCTGCAGATGAAATTGCAAGCATTTGCCATCGATTATAAAAAAGTGCAGATCTACTTAGATCAAAAATTGATCCTACTTAAAAACATTGATAGCACTAAAGCCGAAGTGGCTGCTGGTGTTATTCGCTTTATCAATAGTTCTGTAGTTGACGAAATCACTATCAATGCATACACTCCCGGCGTTATTGACGCAATTGATCCTGAAGGTATTTGGATCAAGTTTGAAAATGGTAACAGATTAAGATTTGTACCACAATCGGGCCAAGATGCAGAAGATGTATTTGTAATAGCAGGGAATAATTGGGATGAGGGAACTTGTGAAGTGAGTTATGCCAATAAAATCTATCGGGCAAGTTGTTTTAAATGCCCTAGTATCGCATCAGTACATCCAGTAATTAAATTGGCTGATGTTGACAAGCAAAAAAAGAACAGTAAAGTACTTCCTGGAATCAAGATCAACTAGTTTTAGATCATTAGGAGCAGTTTTTGTTTTTGACTTGCTGGAGAGACCCTCAGACTGAAGTCTGAGGTTAACGTATTTCACTTGGAAATTTTCACCTATCCTTTCTTTTTCTCTCCTCTCTCCTCTCTTCACTTTTATCTTTTATCTCTTCACTTTCTTTTATGCATTTAAAGCTGCCATCATCGCTTCTGGGTACCTCGTTCCAGCTGCAGCATCCCTATTAAATCGATCATCAATTAATGACAGCTCATCTTCATTGAATTTGATATTCACTGATCCAATATTTTCTTTTAGATACTTAGATTTTTTGGTACCCGGAATCGGAAAAATATGATCACCCTTACTCATTACCCAAGCCAACGCCAACTGTGATGGAGTGCAGTTCTTTACCCCTGCCATGATCTCCAAGTATTTTACAAGCTCAACATTTTTTTCGAAATTTTCTCCTTGAAAACGTGGAGAAAACCTACGATAATCATCTGGAGCAAAGTCTTCTATTTTTTTAATTTGACCAGTCAAGAATCCTCTTCCTAACGGACTATAAGGAACAAATGCAATTCCTAATTCTTTACAGGTTTCAAGAATTTCATCCTCAGGATCTCGACTCCATAAACTATACTCTGTTTGCAATGCAGATATAGGATGCACTGCGTGGGCTTTACGTAATGTAGATGCGCTAACCTCACTCAATCCAATACCTCGCACTTTGCCTTGCTCTACTAACCTTCCCATGGCACCCACCGTTTCTTCAATCGGTGTGTTCGGATCTTTGCGATGCAAATAGTATAAGTCGATATAATCTGTATCCAATCTTTTCAAACTTGCTTCGCAGGCAGTTTGAACATAGGCTGGTTTCCCGTTTAAACTCCTAGTAGCATAATTTTCTCCCTCGCGTACTATCCCAAATTTTGTTGCCAATACAATTTGATCGCGCTTGCCTTTCAATGCATTGGATAAAAGGATTTCATTTTTATACGGACCATACATATCTGCCGTATCCCAAAAATTAACACCCAATTCTAAAGCCTCATCCAACAAACGTAAACTTTCAGCATCATCTGCAATACCATAAAATTCACTCATGCCCATGCAACCCAATCCCAATTGCGACGCTATAATACCTTGTTTACCTAAAGGCCTTTTTTTCATATTTAATTATTTCTTATAAAGTTGCAATATTTAGTCAGAATTGAACATTAATTTTTTATAAAAGCAGCTTAAAAAATTCCCTTTACAATTTCTTAATCTTTGAATGAACTATATTGAGGGACTATTTTATGCATATGATTAAAAAGATATTTTTAGCGATTTTTATTGTTCTTGTCTTTATAGTTGGCATCGTAGTTTTTAACACTTTACGATTTAGTAAAGAGATTGTTACAAAACCTGCAAAGGAATTACCCAATCTGCCTGATTCTGCCATTAGTCATATGCAACAGGCTATCCACTTCAAAACAATCAGTGCGGGAGATGGACAGCCAGTAGATACCGCACAATACCTTGCCTTCTGGTTATTTGTAGAAAAGAATTACCCCTTAGTTCACCAAGCATTGACACACCAAAGTTTTAACGGACTAAGCCGACTTTATAAATGGGAAGGAAAACATCCTGAACAAAAGCCTTATGTGTTGATGGCACACTATGATGTAGTGCCAGTAGAAGCTGCTACAGAAAAATTATGGACTGTTCCAGCTTTTGAGGGAATACTCAAAAATGATACGATCTATGGAAGGGGTGCTGCAGATGACAAATCAAGTTTGATCAGTATTTTGGAAGCCGCTGAAAAGTTATTGGCCGATCATTTCCAACCAGAGAGAACGATCTATTTCAGTTTTGGGAATGATGAAGAAACCATTGGTCATGGTGCACAGGCCATCGCAAAATATTTGGATGAAAACAAAATTCATCCCGAAGTTGTGTTGGATGAGGGTGGAGAAATCACAGAAGAAAACTTTACAGAACTAAAAAGACCTGTTGCCCTTATTGCAGTTGCAGAGAAAGGATATATGAGTTTCGATTTAACTGTTGAAATGCATGGTGGCCATAGCTCCACTCCTGCTCCAGAAACCGCCATTGACGTTTTAAACAAAGGACTTGTGCATTTAAGAAAGAAACAAATGCCCTATCAGTTCTTGCCGGTAATTCATGAAATGTTGAATCGAGTTGGACCAGGCATGCCTTTCATGCAAAGAATGGCCATTGCAAACACATGGCTTTTCGAAAAACAATTGGTTAGTGAAATGGAAAAAGACAAAAGTAGCAATGCTTTATTTCATACAACAATTGTTCCTACCATCATTCAAGCTGGCATTAAGGATAATGTAATTCCAACGGTTGCAAAAGCTACTGTAAATACAAGAATCCTTCCGGGCACTTCGGTTGAACAAGTGGAGGAATTTATGAATAAGCAGATCAATGATGCAAGAGTCAAGATTACTCACTATAGCCCTCCAGATAAAGTTGGGCCCGCAGCATCTTATGAAAGTGTTGCTTATAAAAAAGTAGAAAATGCAACTTATCAAATTATGAAATCAGTGATCCCTGTTCCTTTTCTTTCAGTGGGTGCGACAGATTCGAAATACTTTCAAACAATCGCAGATGGTGTTATCAAATTCTCTCCAACAGTTGATGCGAAAGGGTTTCATGGGATTGACGAAAGAATTGGGGTTTCAGATTTAAAGCGGATGGTATATTTTTACCAGATCATGATGCAAGAAGCAGGTAAGTAATTTTTCTATTTAATTGGATATTATCAGATGCAAGATTATCATTGGAATAATTTCATAAAAAGGGTAACGGTCAAAGCTCCTGTTTTTTCTTTGTATGCAGCATGGGCTACAAAAACCGGATTAGAAAGTTGGTTTCTCAGAGAAGCTATCGTAACCAAAGCCGATGGGACACTCAGGGAAGCAGATGAAAATTTTGAAGCAGGCGATTCATTTGAATGGCGCTGGCACGGATACGATGATTCTACAGTTGATCGAGGCCATATCATTAGTGCCAACGGTATCGATCAATTATCATTTACTTTCAGCGGAAAAAATATACTAACTGTAAATTTCCCCATTGAATCGGATGAAATAATTTGTAGCATTGAACAGCAAATGCAACAAGATACAGAAGCAGAAAAAAGGTATTTCTATATTGAGTGCGGCCTAGGATGGACTTTCTATCTTGCTAATCTTAAATCAGTTTTTGAAGGGGGCAATGATTTAAGAAATAAAAATGTTGCCATTCAAAAATTAATCAACGCATAAATAAAGTCAAAAGTAAAAAGTTAAAAAATGGGAGTAGCCGATCAATTAGCACAAATTAAAGCCGACAAAGCAGCAGCAAATTTAAAAGTGGGTGAAGATTTTCTTGCCGCAAATAAAACCAAAGAAGAGATCACTGAATTGCCGAGTGGTTTACAATATGAAATTCTAGTAGAAGGCAATGGCCCCAAGCCTTCCGCGAATCATGAAGTTACCTGTCATTATCATGGCACCATGATCGACGGATCTGTTTTTGATAGTTCAGTACAAAGAGGATCACCAGCATCTTTTCCTCTAAATAGAGTAATCTCAGGATGGACTGAAGGTTTGCAATTAATGCCCACAGGCAGTAAATGGCGTTTCTTTATCCCTTCGCACCTTGCCTATGGCGACCGTCAAATCACAGCACAGATCGGCGCGAATAGCACTTTAATCTTTGAAGTGGAATTGATCTCTTTTAGATAGGATTTAATAAGTGAAGAGATAAATATTAAGTGAATAGATAAAAGATAAGAGTGAAGAGAGGTTTGTAAATGTGTAAGTGAAAAGTTAACTCTTCACTTACCTGTTTTCGCTCCTCTCTTCACTCTTATCTTTTATCTTTTATCTTCTTCTAAACCATCTCACTAAGCTCCAACCACCTCAGCTCCTTCTCTTCTAATAACTGAGAAATAGCTATCATCCTGTCGCTTAGTTTTTGCAGCTCTTCAAAACCTAGGTTTCCCGTGCTCATTTTTTCTGTGATGATCGTTTTTTCTGATTCTAATTCTGGCATTTCTTTTTCCAGGATTTCGAATTCTCTTTTTTCTTTAAACGAGGCTTTTTTCTTAGGTGTATCTGCTATTGCAGCATTGCTTACTACGGCTTCTTCTGTAGTCTGACCCTTGCTTTTATTCGACTCTAATACTGCCCATTTGTTTTCTTTTTTCTCATTTTCTTTGAGCCAAATACGGTATTGTGTATAGTTACCAGGGAAATCGCGCACTTCGCCTTCTCCTTCAAATACAAATAAGTGATCCACTAATCGATCCATGAAATAACGGTCGTGTGAAACGATCATTACGCATCCTTGGTAATCACTTAAAAAATTCTCGAGCACGGCAAGCGTTGGTAGATCCAAATCGTTGGTAGGCTCATCAAGGATTAAAAAATTCGGGTTTGTAAATAAAATCGTTAATAGTTGCAGACGCTTTCGTTCACCTCCACTAAGTGCACTTAGATAGGTATATTGTTTATCAGGCGTGAATAGAAATAACTCTAAGAACTGTGCTGCACTTAAGCTTCCGCCCTTTGCAAGGGGAAAGTTTTCTGCAAAAGTTTTTACGTATTCAATTACGCGCATGTCTTCTTTGATCACCAATCCTTGCTGAGAAAAATTTCCGAAGATGATGGTATCGCCCACCACAATTTTTCCACTATCTGCGGGCTCGAGTTGTTGCAACACATTCATGAAGGTTGATTTTCCAACCCCATTCTTTCCAATGATCCCAATGCGTTCGCCCTTGCTGAAATTATAATCGAAGCCCTTCAAAATGGGCTTGTCGTCATAGGCTTTATACACTTTTTTCATTTCTACGATCTTTCCCCCCAACCGGCTCATCTTAACTTCTAATTGCAACTGTGCGTCTTCAATTTTTTGTTTGGCCTTCGCTTCTACTTCGTAAAAATTATCTTGCCGGCTCTTACTCTTGGTAGTCCTAGCTTTGGGCTGTTTGCGCATCCACTCCAATTCTTTGCGGAATGTATTTTTTGCTTTATCAATACTCGCTAATTCACTCTCAATCCTCGCAGCTTTTTTCTCTACATAATTTTCATAGTCGCCCGTGTACACATACATATTCTCTCTTTCCAACTCCCAGATCTCTTCACAAACAGCATCCAAAAAATATCGATCGTGTGTAACCAATAATAGGGTCACATTTTCTTGATTCAGGTATTGCTCTAACCACTCGATCATTTCAACGTCAAGGTGGTTGGTAGGTTCATCCATCATCAGCAGTGTATGCTTATGTTCAAACCCAATATCGATCAAGGTTTTTGCAAGTGCCACACGTTTACGCTGACCACCACTTAGCTCACTCACGGGATTCTTTAAGTGATGCACATTTAATTTATCAAGGATCTGTTTTACTTTGGATTCGAAATCCCAAGCATTCAAGTCTTCCATTTCTCCAATGGCTTCAGCAATTAACATCCCGTCTTCGCTCTCCATGGCATCTTCATACTTGCGGATAGCAGTTATTATAGGGTGTTCAAGATGGAAGATATTTTCAAGGACTGTTTTATCCTCTTCGAAATGCGGATCCTGCTCAAATAAAGCCACTGTTACGTCTTTATTGACCCAGTGTTTGCCACTATCTGAAGTTTCTTGGCCGGCTAAAATGCGCAATAATGTTGATTTTCCAACCCCATTGCGGGCAATTAAGGCTATTTTATCGCCTTCATTAATATGTAAAGAAAAAAAAAAAAAAAGTGGGTTAATACCATAACTCTTTGTCAATCCCTCT